>NZ_JALXVO010000053.1:0-29321 GCF_025151705.1 Paenibacillus sp. p3-SID1389
AATTATAAATGGAATGATCTTCCGCTTCATTTCGGACGATTTCCGGCAAATATTTTCGATTTGCCTTCTTTTATTAGTAGCTTTAGAATAAAACATTGGGGCTGGGCGACCCCGGAAATCCGTCAAAAAAATATATGAACGATACAAAAAATTGGATTCGAAAGCAGAATACGGTTGGAAAGAGCAGTATGAATCCATTCTTGATCCGAATCCACGACTAATTGCCTGGAATGACTACCCCAGCTCAACAATTTCCCTGTCTTCATTCAGGAATAAACCGTGAATCCTGACGTCTGACGGTACTAATGGATGATTGCTAAGCATATCAACACTTTGCTGTACGCTCTCCTGCACAGATTTGCCGTCTGACAGCCATTCCTGCAAGCTCATATTCGGGAAATCAATCTGGTTACTGCTTAATAGATAATTTATTATTTGCATTTTATCTCTTAATTCTACATTTTTGTGAAGGTGATCATATAGAGTCGGGGTATCATCAGTAATATAATGCCGCTCATGTACTCCTACCACATAAATTTCTTCGATATCCTGGCCATATACAAGTAGAAGTATGGTGCGCATTAAATCTCCGTAACGATGAGCAATCAATGGCCCTGCAACACGTAATGTCACCATGCTGTCCGGTTTAATTGGAATTACTTCATATATTTCAGGTTCCATTTCATGGTGCAATCCTGTCAATAGCAGTACTTTCTTCTGCTGTCTCATATCCATCAGTTTCCCTCCTTCGGGCGACTTGAAAGAAGTTTCTCCAAACTGCCTGAAAGCTTGAATAACATCACTCGCTCACCGGTCTGAGTGCTGACATCAGTGAAGAAGCTCAACACTTCCAGACCGGTGATATCCAGGATAATTTTCTTCAAATCTTCAACACCTGATTCGACCAGACGATTTCGATTCGTCTTCACATGCAGCAGACCTTCTTTGTCCTGACACAAGGAATATTCGGCAGGAGTCAGGACTCTTTGCATTGTAACAATAATCATATCCCTCAAGATATCTGACTTGACAAAGACAGACCCTCTCCCGAGATAACTTTTCTCCCAGTTGGTCAACGCTTTACTTATTTCCGCTTCCAACGTTCCTTTGGTTTTATCCAAAATATTATCCTCCTCTACTAATTACGACCAGCTTTTCCACTGTCCTTCCGAATCAATGGATGCCAGACGCAACCACCTGTTCTCTATTTTTTGCCGAAATTCAGGAACACGCCTCAACAATCGATCCACGTATTCTTCAGGTGCCTGGATGACTACCAGCAATCTCAGTGGAGTATGATACAATTCCCCCTCCGATCTCATGACGGTTTGCCAGGGAAGACCAAATAATAAATCGCTAGCATTCCCCTGCATAACGCCAATACCGGAAGTTACGGTTTGTGTAGCTTTATCCCCGCTTCCATAGTAGTGTGGTACAACCGCAGACGCATAATACTGCAAATTAATCCATTGCGCTACCTGAACAGGCCCTGCGATAATACTTTCAAGTATCGCTCCGTCCGTATCCTTTTGCCACTCGTAATTATGGAGGAATACTCTCCCCTCAAGATCGCAGTTCATGGTAAGCCTGCATTCTCCTATAATTATTGCAGCATTGCCTGCCAATCCCCATTCCGGGCGCAACTCGCTCCAATCTTCCGCCAAGCGTTCTGCTGCCGCATAAGGAGGGTGTAAAATCAGACTATTGTTGGGTAATTTGCTTATTCTATCAGCTTTCGCCTGTTCGCTTATGTCCGGCAGCACGCTTTGGACATGATTTAAGGCTCTATAAGCTTCTTTTGAAAGCTCGGGCACGTATACCCAGTTGATCTCATCCAATGTGGTGACATGTTCGGCGGCAGCAAACGCCGTACATTCGGGAATCGATATCCCTCTTGCTGCCAAAGCATTCCGAATTTCCGGTTCATTGCATAGCTTTGCCAGCACACGTGCATTAAATTCTCCCGATGCTCCTCCGCAAGCGCCGCAATCCAGTGCAGCTGCATACGGGTTATTGGCACTCCGGCTGCCATGGCCGCAGAACACAACCAGCGGAGCAAATTGTTCAGTAAGTCCCATAGAAACTAATGCCTGCTTTACATAATCTGCCTTCTCCTCAATAGTAAGCCTATCAGGCCATTCAGATCGGTGACAGATTTCAAAATCAGTTTCAGGCTTGCTCATCCATGCTTCTCGAATTTGGCGAATGAACGTCCCCGTTTTCCGAGGCAGGATGCTGCGAAAGAACAACTGCATGCTGAACCACGGGGCACTGATCTCCGGCAGCAGCAAACTGGTCAAGAGATTCTGCTTCATTGTTTGAAATGCATTATGAATGGAATTAATCAGTTGTTTTCTGTTCTGATACCTTTCCGTCTCTGAGGCAGTCGAAATTTCAACAACCCTTAATTCAGGTTTGCTTATAACTGGCAGGGAAGGATGTTGACGAACGGATCCGAGTTCATATTTCTCGATCGGCAAACCAAAGAAACCTGCCGTTCCCAGAGTCTCGAACGGTCCAGACTGTTCAATCTTCCGTCGTAAAGGTTCCGAACGAACATCGATACAGAATACAAATTGAGCTGCAACGGTTGCTGCATGTTGATCAGTAGATCTTCCTTCAGAAAAAATAATCATTTCTTTTATACGATGTTCATAGGTTTCTTCCCACGCTTCCAACAACAGGCGCTTTTTGGCGAAAAGATCGAAATCGTATGCAAGCATAATGCGCGCTTTGATTTCTTCGTCCGATAATTCTGACCATAAGCTTAAGGGGATTCCGCCCCAATGAATAGCCTCGGCTAACAAGGGCTTAACCGATATTTGAACCTCTTTTTCGGGCTTCAGCTTCAGAAGATGGGGTTGAAGCAAAGTCCACTCCACCCAAATCCGCACTGCAAGATAGTCCGTCATCAATGTATTGGGTTTGCTGATGTGCTGTGAACGCCACAGCATCGCGCCAGCCCAGCCAGGCAAGGCAAGCAAGTGCGCCTTTAAATAGCCTTCAATCATGGACTCCGGAATATTCAATGCAGACAAAGCGGCCCAAAGTGTTTCTTCGGAAGTTTCTGGCAAAAGTTTCAGAAACTTGCGCATCTCTTTCGTCAGACCTGGTTCATACCTAATGATTTTTTTCCATGCGTTGTAAAATCCATTTTCACGAAACGGCATCGGCCATGAAGCTTGAGATTCATCCAAAAATAATTTACACCATTTAATCAGGAATCGATCCAGTTTGCTAGCTAGCTCGATACCTGACTGTTGTTCCAAACGTCTGCTGTATGTTTGAAATTCACAGCTTTCCGTAATTTGGAACCCGGTTCGCCTTACTTTTTGCACCAAAGCTGATAACTCGGGTGTTGCGAATAATGCCTCAGGCGGTCGATCCAGCTTAAGTGCAGCTCGGCAAAACTGCTCTGCCGCCTCTCGGGGCAAATCTGGCAAATGCATATCGAGCCATTTCTGCATTGATTTTTCAAGAAACTCCTCCCGAATTTCGCCTTGATTTTTTGCCTGACACAAAATTGCTTCACTAGGATAAATATCAATTCCACATATTTGCATTTGCCGTCGAGCCGTTTGCTCAAATGATTGCTCTTCCAGCCCCGCCCATGGGCTACGCGCCGCAAATCGGTGTATCGGGTCAAGCGGAACGATGACTTTTAAAGCCGATTGGACAAATTGATTTATTTTTAAATGAGAAAGCGCTGATTGTTTGTCTGAATTTGGCGATTGGTCAAATGCGGCAACTGTATTCATCAGTACTGTGTCCTCCTTGTAACTGAGGTTGAAATAGGACTTCTGGAACGAACCTCAACCGAATTGCTTTGCGGTTCACTTAACCTCAAAAGCCAAAGATAAACAACAACGGAAACCGGTAATGTGCGATTACGAATAAACCATGCAATAAGTAAGTTAAATGTTACTAAAATGATCAGGAAAATAAATACAATATTCAAGGACAATGTTGTCCCCTCCGGCAACGCAGTATGCAAAAGTTGATAAAATGCTCTGTGAATTACTTGAAACAAGACCGCGGCTCCAGCAATCAATATGATGCCCGTTATTTTGTTGATCCAGCCGCGACCGGAAGCTACAAGTTGCTTCCATGATATGAATGCAGACAGACTGAGAATTACAGCGCTAATCAATTGATAGGACTCCCCATGTGAACTGATCCAAATTCCTGTCCCTACCGCAAGACTGATAGCTCCGCCAGCAATGACCCATAAACTTGCCGCAGACTGGGAAAGGTGAGGATCACGTTCTTTAGGTTTCGCCACCGAACCCGATTGCAGAAATTGTGTCGCTTTAAACAAACCATGCAGCACTGCGTGAGCAATAGCCGCCCAATAGGATCCTAACGCACATTGAACCAGCATAAAGCCCATCTGGGCTATAGTAGAACCTACCAATTGCCGCTTATAATCAACCTGAACCAGCATAATTCCGGTACCCAGCAGGACAGACAAGCTCGAGATAACCAAAAGCATCAGTTGACTATCTTCAGTGGCCAGCGGAGCCAAACGAGTCAAGATAATCCCACCGCCATTCACAATCCCTGCATGCATGACTGCAGATATAGGCGTTGGCGCAATAGCGGTGTCCAGCAACCACCGCTGAAACGGCCACTGCGCTGCCGGAATCATAACTGAAATAACAAGCAGCATATTCAAGAAGAATCTTTCTAGTGAATGAAGATCTTCCATGCTGCTTTGCGAATGTAGCGAAACCTCCCAATTTCCTGTTCTCCAGCCAATCCACAACAACGTGACCGACAACAATCCCCAACTTCCTGCCAAGAACTTGCCGCTTAATGCCGCTGCGTGTCTTGTCGCCGGCCATTCTTTCCTCAAACCGATAAGCCCGGTTAATCCCCATAAAGTAGCCCCCCAACCTGCCAATAACAAGCGGAAGTCGTTACTCAGCCAGGTAATCGAAGCAGCTGCTGCAGTGACCGTCAATAGGGTAAAGTATTTACGATAAGATCGGTCCGCAAGCAAGTAGCGCATGGAATACTTCTGTACAAAAAAACTGATCGTGGTGACAAACCATGCCATTAGCCAGGACAAGCGATCAAAGTACAACGGACCGCAGCTTGCGCTCTCAGATGCTAAGACCAGCGACAGAAGCGCTATGACAGGAGGCAGTGTCAAAATTCCAAGGTGAAACGGAATATACTTCAACGGAGCTTTGAGGCCTATTATCATCAAACCGCTCAACAATGACACTCCGAGAAATCCCAAAAAAAGAGTTGAAAATGGCACAGACAACGTTCCTTTCAATGAAATCTAAAATAAAAAACCGACAACTTCGGGTTCCGCGGTCTTAATGCCACGAATTCCAGAAAATTGCCGGTTTACTTTCAACTAGCATCTCTCGCACTTTTGAAAAGTCTACCTGATTCTGTAATCTCAGTTCAAGATTTATCTTTTCAACCCAGTCAATAAAATTAACTGTTTGCTAAGACATTCTTGAATTGCACTATTTATATGTCTAGTTTATATTAATTCTTAATAATCTGTCAATCATGCGCGATCACTCAGTTTAAAATGTTACTAACGAGGCAAACGCTATGGCTGCCCGGAACAGAAGAGCGCTCAACTTCAATATTGCCCTGCCTGATCGGTATTTCAATTGCTGCTTGCCCACTCCCAAGTTGTTAGGCAAGGAGCGTTGCGCAGCACGTGTAAAGAAAACATTCGACACGGCCAAAACACCCGTAGCGCGGTTAATTGAATTAGACGTACTAACACTGGAACAATCCGCACGCTTACAAGCGTATCAGATTTCCCAAGATCCGCTTGCATTATACCAACAGTTGGATCGATGCTTTCCCTATATCTTTGGAAAGAATGACGCCAATATGCTATCCTTAAGATAAGTAAATAGATGTCGAGGGGAGGGATGACGCATGACAACGCAACAACTAAGGCTTCGTTGGTTAGCTGTGGTGGTATTGACGTTGGTCCTGGCGTTGTCCCTCCCTTCCTTTATTTCATCCCCCGTTCATGCAGAGTCTCGTGGGGAAGAGACGCTTGAGACCGATTATGGCCACATACAGCACAAGGTATCGCTTCGCCTCAATAGTACGCCGTCTTACGGCAAGCTGTTTGTCGACAGAACCCCGCATCAACTGGATACCGTCCCGGCCCTGATCAGTTTTATGCTGCTGGCGCCATGGGCGCGTTTCCGACCGTTATTCTGCCTGCTGTTAAAGCGGCGTCTGCTTATGCCCATCAAATTTACGAGCATGTTCGTGGCTTAACCGAAGTTGTATCGTTTTTTGATCCAGTCTCCTGCATGACCTACACGTTTTTTTTAAAACGAAATCGCATGAGGCTTATTTTGTAATACCCAAAATGGAAAATGACTCTAAAAACTGGAGGCTTGACTCAAATGAATCTCAAAGAAACAGATCTGCCAGGAATCGGAAAACAATTCGTGATCCAGGCCCGCAGCGGCGACAAACTCTCGATCGTTATTCACAATGACGGCCGGCGCGAGTTATCTCATTTCCAAGAGGACGATCCGGACAACAGCGTCTCCATGGTGACCTTGGATGACGATGAGGCGAGATACGTCTCAGCCATTATCAGCGGTGCGGCATATAAGCCAACGGCAATGGAGAACATTGAAGTGGCTTTAGGCGATCTGATCATTGAGTGGTATAAATTGGATTCGAATTATAAAGCGATCGGCAAAACCATCGGTGAGCTGAAAATTCGTCAGCGTTCTGGTGCGACGATCATCGCAGTGATCGAGAAGAACCACAAGAAACACATCAATCCCGGACCTGATCTGATGCTGACCTCCGAGGCGACGGTCGTCGTGCTTGGCGAACGGCTCCATCAACAGCAAATCAGACAGATCCTATTAAGCGGAAAATAATTCATTGGATCATCTCGTGCTGAAGGCGGTTTGTCCTTCGCCCTGATCGCGGCGATCCGATGATCTACCGTCCGCGATCTATCCGTAACTCGGTATAAGAACCGCCTGCCCTTGATGATGGGTTTATCCAGTAAGGAGGGGTCGGTTTGAAACACCAGTTGAGAGTTCATTCCTCCAGGAAGGCCCGCGGCGGCTTCAAGCCTCTTATTCCGACGTTTGGTCGTGCTGCCGGCGTCATAGCTGGCGCATCGCTTGCTTCCGTCGGCTTAGAGCTGTTCCTGATGCCCCACAGCATCGTCGTTGGAGGAATGACCGGTTTATCCGCATTGCTGGCGTTAACGACGGAAATGCGGCTTGGATTGTTCTTGTTCTTGCTGAATCTGCCCTTACTCTTTCTCTATCGTAAAAATATCCATGGGTCCTACGGGATCTTCACTGTGATTGGCGTATTGGTATTTTCACTGGGGACGCTTGTGCTCCATCCTTATCCTTCCCTGATTGACGAGCCGCTGCTGGCAGCGCTGATCGGGGGATTATCACTGGGACTTGGGCTTGGTTTAGCTCTGCGTTTTGGAGGGGCGCTGGACGTTGCGGAGAAAGCCGTGAAGCAGCTCCAATATGGCAGATTGTCCCCGGAGCGGATCTTGCTGATGCTGAACTGTCTGATCCTGATCGGTGCGGGCTTTCATTTTGGCTTTCTGCAGGCCCTCTATTCGGTTATCGCCTACCTGTCCGCCTTCGAAGCCGTCAAACTTCCGGTCCAAGGTGGGATCTTCACCCTAACGGTGCGGATTAAGAGCCGGCATTGCGCCGCCATCCAGGGGGAGCTGCTTCGATATCTGAACCGTTCGGCCGTTTATCGGCTGGGTCCCGAAGCACCCGGGGACGAGGAAGGGATGGGCATTTTGGAATTCCAATGCCATCGGCTGGAGCGGTCCCGCTTGATTTCCATCGTCCATCAATGCGACCGCGAGAGTGAAATTACGTTTCTTCCAAGGAAATAACGAAATGAGCCGCAGGAATTTACTCCTGCGGCTCGTTCGTTTTCGGGGGTACGCGTAATATTAAAATTCTTCGTAAACGGCAGGATCCTGGTTTCTAATCCGCCCGTCCGGACGGGATAAGCCATTGATCTGCTTCATCTCTTCCTCGTCCAATGTAAAGTCAAAGATCGTGAGGTTCTCGATCTGCCGAGCTGCAGAGGCCGATTTCGGGATGGATACAGCGCCCAGCTGATAATGCCAACGCAAAATAATTTGGGACACCGACTTGCCATGCCGTTCGGCGATTTGCCGGAGCGTCTCATGCTGCAACACCTCATTGCCATGGGCCAGCGGGCTCCAGGATTCCGTGACGATTCCGTGCGCTTCATGATATTTGCGCTGCTCGGCCTGATTAAAGAACGGATGCAGCTCAATCTGGTTTACGCTTGGCGTCACGCCCGTTTGCTCGATCAGGCGGTCCAGGTGGTCCGGCAAGAAATTGCTGACGCCGATGGAGCGGATCAGCCCCCATTTTCGGGCGTCGATTAGAGCTTGCCACGCTTCCACGTAATGCCCTTGAATCGGATTGGGCCAATGAATCAAATACAGATCGTAGTAATCCAGCTGCGCCCGGTACAACGATTCCTGGATCGCCTTGACCGCTTTATCGTACGTGTGGTAACGCCCGGGCAGCTTGGACGTGATGATCAGCTCTTCCCTCGGTACCGCAGAACGCCTTACCGCCTCACCAACCGTTCCCTCGTTCTCGTAGTTATACGCGGAATCCAGCAAACGATAGCCGGAGCGGATCGCGTGAACGATTGACTGCACACCTTCGCTGCCACGGAGCGTGTAGGTTCCCAGCCCGACCACCGGCAGCTTCAAACCGTCATTTAACGTCATTTCCGGAATGATATGACCCAAGATGAACACTCCTTTCGGATAAGTACTCTCTCAGACTATCATAATCGAATCTATATGAAAAAACGAACAGAAATCGCCGAAAGCGGCGATTTCTGCGGAATGTATATAAAATTTCGAATAGATTTGCGTCGAAGTCGGCCCAAAACCAAGATTCTATCTGAAATATCGAATAGAATCGCTTTTTTCGGTGTGAACTGGCAAATTTTATTCGAAATATCGAATAGATTCAAATACTACGCACGATCCCATCCACGATCTTTCAGCAGCTTGATGAACAAGCCGCCAACTACCGTCCGATGCTGAAAGCCGATCTGCCGCGCCGTCTTCGTGTCGTACCAATCCGTGAACGGTACGCGGTCCGGCGTCTCGTTCAGGAATACCCAGAGCGGCTCAACGATCCGCTGGAAGTCTTCGCGCGTCTCCGCGAGCGCCCCCGCCCAGACGAGCCAGTCGGCCTTCGTATAGGCTGCCCGATTATCCAGCGGTGTGCCATACCGTTCCTGTTTCTTCTGATACCATGCCACTTCACGGCGGATGATTTCCTGATTGAACAAGCCAGTTCCGAAGATGCCGTCCCAGACGAGGTTATATTTTAGACTCCAGGTCCCCGGCTGACCAAAGGCGAGCAGTGTATGGTTCTCGTCACTCGGATCGGCGGCGAGGATTTCCCATTGGCGAGCCATTTCCGAAGAGGCTTGACGGTAGCGCTCGGCTTGTTCCTTGTCACCCAGCATTTTGCATAGCAATCCGTAGCTGGCAACGCCCATCACGGCTTTCGCCGACAGGTTCGCGTTGCGCGCCAGATGTCCGGCGAAATCATCGGTACATAATTGATGCTCCGGATCAAGCCCATGCTTCACCAGATAGTTGGCCCATTGGGCGAGCAACTCACGATGCTCCTGAACGAAGCTTGTATTCCCGTCAGCCAGCGTAACTGCGGCCGCCATGACCAGCATATTGCCGCACTCCTCCACCGGCATTTGCCCCTCCAGCTTGTTCTCGCCGTAAACCTGACCGTTGGCCAGCGGATATTGACCCACGTCATGCGGAGCAAATTCAAACGTCCAGGCGTCGCTGGCGGCGTATTTGAAGATCGGACGCATCATGCCTCGGACCAGCTCCGGCTGGTACAGCAAGAACAGCGGAATTGAAGGGTAGCTCACGTCCACCGTGGCAATACAGCCGTTACTGAAGCATTCCTTCGACATGAACAGCACCTGTCCCTCAGGATCAAGGACCAGTTTATGCGCTGCAATCGCCTGCCGGTAGGATAAGGACAGGATATCGGCATATTTCTCCCCGCCGGCGCGGATTGCGTCCTCGCGCAGCTTGGCATCAAAGGAATCGCAGCGTGCAAGAACGTCCGGATAATCCCGAAACGCTTCGCTGAGCAGGGTCGAGAAGGTTTTCCCGTCTTTTCTCCAATACGCCTCCAAAGGCTGACCAAAATACTCAATCGCATATACGTCGTCATAGGCAAGAACGATTAAGTGCGTCTTCTCGTCCGTTCCGGTCACTTCACCGACATTCCACACCGAAGCCATAGCGAGCTCAGCCTCGCGAACGGGCTGTGGTTGGGATAGCGGAGCCGCACCTTCCTGAAGACGAACCTCACCTTCGCGAACGAATTGCTTGCGAATCTGTGCCTGATCCAGATAGGTCTCTACATCCGGCGTCTGCTTGACGGCCAGCATGAAAGTGCCCCAATCGATCCGCTGGTCATCGCCGGAGCTATGGAGCGGGTTCTGCTCGACATGTCGGACCTGCAGTACGGTGAGGTCTCCCTGCACCTCTTGTTGCCAAGTAATCGCCTGATCGGTTTCATTAACGCACCATTCCCCGGTTACGTCGACATAGACCCGCACTTGGTGGGGCTTCCCGTCGAGGGAACGCACGCGGAAAGCGACATAGGAAGCCGGCCGCGACAGCAGCTCCAGATCGTCCGGCAGCAGCGGACTTGTAAAGGTCACGTCCAGCGCAACTCCTCCCGCCTCGAACTGATAGCGGGTGGAGAGCGGCGTGACTTCAAGTCCGGTTTGGTTCATCGCCTCCGGCTCTGTATAATACCGTTCCGGGTTAGACTCGACGCGTCCGGCAAACCGCCAGGCTACGCCGTCGATATACACCAGGCCAGTGAACGCCTGCCGACGCCCGGTCCAATGGCGAGTGAAATCGTCGGTCAGACGATCAGCCATCGACCAGACGCTGAAAAAGGGATCAACGGTGACCAAAGGTACTGCCGGTGGACGCAATTTTGTGTTCATTTGTAATCTGCCTCCTATCTGGATCTCGCGATTTGTTAAATCACTTTTTATCTGTTAAACTTCGTTTCCTATTTCGTCACGGTGATGCGGGTTCCTCCATCTCCATGCTCGTAATGAAGGAGCAACGTGTGTGACTTCGCGTCCCATTCGAACTGCAGGGAGATGATTGGCGCCGAAGCAGAGCCGTCTTCCTGCTGCGGTCCCAACACTTCTGCCGTCACCGCCGTTGGTCTCGCTTCACAGCGAATCCGCGCCACGGCCTGCAGCGGTCGAGGCCCCTTGGCCGTAAACGTAATGGCGGTTTCATCCTCGCGATAATCCTCAATCCGGGAGGATGCAGCAATCACTTTGGAGCCGGGTTCGGAGTCGGTGCTGTGGCTGCCCGGTCCGGTGTATGCTAAATCATAAAGTAAGGCCTGGCGTCCGGGTTGCACCGCAACTTGCTCTTTGACCGGCAAACCGGGATCAAGCAAGTCAACGAAAAGTCCTTCGAGCTCCAGCGGCGCATCGCTGACTGACTCGGTCATGACGGAAGCGATCACATACGGACCGCGGCAGAGATGAAAATAGTTGACTGGTTCCCAACGGAGCGCGTCTGCTGGAGCCGGCTTTCCTTCTGCGGAGCCTTCAGCAGCTGTCTGCGCTGCGGGTGAATCCCCCGCCGCCGCAGGTGCTTCCCCGCTACCCAGCAACTCCATCGCTTCCCATACTGCGGCGCGATAGCGTTCCGCCGCCTCTGCACTCTCCGCGATCCGATTCGGCCGCAACGGCAAGTAGCTGACTAACCCAGCGCCAACTCGGGTGATGCCTTCTGCTGCTGCCCCGGCCGCGCTTGGCAAGCCGAGACATTCGAATAGATGAGCCCGAGGAGAATCGTAGCGTCGCCGTCCCTGATTCCACCATTCCCGTACCCGGTGATACGGATCGCTGTCGTCTCCAACGTAAATCAGCGCTCCGCCTTCCCGCACCCATTGGGCCAAAGCGTTATGCAAATCCGGGAATTCCGGCTTCATAAATTCATAGCTTAAAACCAGCACGCGGTAGTCATCCAAATATCCCGGGAACCGCCGAACGTTATCAAGCTGGACCGGCCGTACCGGCAGCCCATGCTTGACAAGCGGCAGCGTCAGCCCATAAAAAGGCGAGAAGTTCAGCAACTCCACCGCCGAATCATCGGTCAACTCCACCTCGTTCGTCCCGTCGTATTTTTGCATAAAACCGGACGTTTGCGTCCCAATCCGTTTCCGCTGGAACATGGCTGAATCGGCCAGAAGCACGCCGGTGACGGCGGTATTGCCGTACACCTGGACCTCCTCCTGGTCCATATTCCCGAGCGTATGCATTACGTTCAGCAGCACGGTCGCGTAATCGGACGGAATCCCCTCTTTGCCGTTGCCGTCCGCGGAAGGATATTGGCCCTGAAAGATCCGCCGCGGCCAAGGGGCAACCTCATAGCGCGAAACCGCCGGATGCAGCAGCGAAGCGATCAGCGTCTTCGTGTAGTTCTCGCGGTAATCGATCCACGTCCGTGTCGGATCGTCCTCGATCGGATCGTGCAGGAACCACATGCGGCGGTGCGTCCCGCGCACCAGTTCCTGCATGATGCCATATTCCAGGAACGCCGTCTCGAATGTCCGCTCCGCACGTTTCCCTTCGTATACGTTCGCGGTGCGCGATGTCCCCGTCCAAATTTGGGCGATATAACCGTCAATCGCCGGCAAGTCGAGCAGCCGGGATTCCGGACTGACGATCCGCCATTGGGTGTAGTTAATCAAGCTGTGGGTGGGTACAAAAAAACGCAGCGGTCGATTATACCGGACCAGCGAATATTCCTTCAACGCCGAGCAGATACGGTCCAAACAACGCGTGTACAGATAAGCCTTCAGCTTGGAGGCGCGGAATTGCGCGTCCTCCGAAGTATGGGGCGGTTGCCAAGGCTCGTTATAGTAATTGCGCCATTCACGCTGGAATGCCTCAGAGTATCCGCCTTCCACCCAGAATTCCGGTTCCTCCAGGTGAATGGCCTCCACACCGGCATCCACAGCCGGCCGAATCCGCTCGATGAGAAAATTCGCATAGCTGATGGTTGGCACCATGTAGGGAATATCCACCGAGGTTCCGTGGATGATCGTCTCGCCGTCTTGATATTTCTGGGCTTCGTCCCAATGGGAGCGGCCGTCAACACGGCCGTTCAGATAGTCCTGGTAACCGCCCCAGGACACCCCGGTCATGAGATGCACATGGTAGCCCCGCTCAGCCCATTCGCGAATGCGCTGAGGCATCGACTCCCCAATGCCGTACACCATCACAAAATCCGTCTGCAGATCATAGGCCGCATGATAAGCGCCGCTTTCCTGAAATCCGGTCCGTTCTTCCGCCCGTGCTCTTCCCGTCACGCCTAAGCCCTCCCTTGTAACTTAGAGTTCGTTCACAGCCAACCTCATTCACAGCTAACTTATAACCTCTACACTCTATCCATCATTCAGCCAACTGAACGCGAATCGATTTGATCTCAAACGGTGTAAATTGCAAGCGAATCCGATCCGTATTTTCTGCTAGCAGCCCGATCGGCTCCTCCAGCAGATTCACCTCTTCAATGGTTCGGCAAGCCGGCCCAAAGCTCAGCTCTCCATCCGCCCCAGCTCCTGCCGTTTCGTACAGACGAACGATCAGATGATCGCTGTCCTCGGCTTTCTTCACCGCTTCCACCATCACGTTAGGATGCTCAATCGTAAGGAAAGCTTTCCCGTGCAAGGAACTGCTGTCAGACTTCCCGCCGCCTTGAGGCGTCACCGGGATGGCCGCTGCGGATGCAATCGGAATGTTCAGCTCATAGCCTTTGCGGTATACGCCGGCTTGGATAAAGTCGCCCGCATGCGGGTACAAAGCATAAGTGAAGCGATGCTCCGCCCGATCGGCCTGCGGATCCGGATATCCCGGGCTGCGCAGCAGGTTCAAATCCAGCACGTTGCCTTCCACGCTGTGCCCGTATTTGCTGTCGTTGAGCAGCGCCACGCCATAATCCGGCTGCGACAGATCGAGATAATGGTGAGCGCAGATTTCGTCGCGGGCAAATTCGATCGCATTATTCCGCGTCGTCGGCCGCTTTAACACCCCAAACTGAATTTCGCAGTTCACCTGATCGCTCACAACGGCCACCGGGAAAGCAACCCGGAGCATTTTACCCGTTTCTCGCCAATCAGCTTCCGTATCAAAGCGCAGCAGACCATCACCTTGCAGCAAGCGGATCGTTTGCTTTAACGTCGATTCCCCAAAGCGGTAAACCTGCTCAACAACCGCCTGCGGCCCCGAAACGTAAGCGCGTCGGCTTTCCAGCGTCATCGTTCCAGCAATCGTATCGCGATAGTCGCGCGGGAAATCCCAGGCATCGCCGTCATCATGGTAGACGGTAAATACGTTGGCCTCAGCGCCCGGCTGAATCGCTTCCCGTCCGGCGGCCTTATCGTACAGCGACACGATGCTGCCGTTCTCGGCAAACCGAACCGCAAGCCGTTCATTCTCCAACCGGAAGTCCTCGGCAATCAATGCTTGTTCCGAAGCCGATGGTTCTGCCGCAGCCTCCGTGAGCTTGCGCCAGCTCATCGCCGGCACTTGCACATACTTCCAGCTTCCGCCGATCTCTACCCATTCCTGCCGGTCCCAAGGCAAGGAATTGAACAGAACAATTTCACCGGCGGCAGCTCCGGACCGCCCAGCGATTCGTCCATAAGCTTCCGCAATCATCGTTTGGACTTCCTCCAGCAGCTGAGCGTAGCGCTCCAGCGACTCGTCGTACACCCGGGTGATCGAAGATCCTGGCAAAATATCATGGAATTGGTATAAGAGCACTTCCTTCCAGATCTTCTCCAACCGGGCGGCAGGGTACTCTGCAGGGCTTTCGCCCAGGGCAATCTGCAGCGAAGCCGCGAATTCGAGCTCACGCAGTGCTTTTTCCAGCTTGCGGTTATACCACTTGTTGCGCGCCTGCGTGGTTAATGTCCCTTGGTGCTTCTCCAGATACAACTCACCGCGGTACGTTTGGAACCGCGAAGCCTCTTGTTCCAGCCGCTTGAAGAAGGTGATCGCAGGCTCCTGAACGACCGGCGGGAGTCCCAGCAGGTTCACCTCCCGCTCAAGCCGCTCCAGGTGCTCTTCTCCTGGTCCACCGCCGCCGTCGCCGATCCCAAACAGCATCAGCGCATGCTCCGAGACGTTCCGATCGAGATAGTCCCGCTCGATCTTGGTCAGCGACCGCGGGGCCGCTGGGCTGTTATAGGTATCCTCCGGCGGCAGGTGCGTCAGCACCTTCGTCCCGTCAATGCCTTCCCACAGGAAGCTGTGGTGCGGATGCGTATTGTAGGTGCTCCAGGAGAGTTTCTGCGTCATCATATAGTCGACGCCGGACTTCTTCAGCAGCTGCGGCAGACTGCCCGTATACCCAAAGACGTCAGGCAGCCACAGCACCTTCATGTCCTTGCCGAACTCCTCACGGAAGAATCGCTTGCCATACAGGATTTGCCGCACTAATGCTTCGCCGCCGGAGATGTTCGTATCCGGTTCGACCCACATCGCGCCTTGCGCTTCCCAGCGTCCTTCGCGGACCCGCTCCTTCACTTCGGCGTACAGCTGCGGATAGTGCTCCTTCATCCACTGGTACAGCTGCGGCTGGCTTGCGCCAAAGACGTAACTCGGATACTTCTCCATGTTCCGCAGCGCCGTAGAGAAAGTCCGGGCTCCTTTGCGGATCGTTTCGCGGATCGGCCACAGCCAGGCCAGGTCGATATGCGCATGGCCGATGGCGCTGATCGTCAGGACAGAATCCCCGCCTTTCTTCGCCAATTCGCGGGCCACATACGCTTTCGCCAAGCGTACCGATTCCTCATTGATCTCCGACAGCTGAAGAGCTGCCTCGTAGACGGATTGCAGGACCTGGGCTTTTCTGGCGCTGGAATCCGGCAGCTGCTCAACCAGCTCGATTAACACTTCCAGATCGTAGGCCAGTTGCCGGGCTTCCTCATGGCAAATGGCGATGTCCGCTTCCTTCAGCGTTCCGCTGCGATAATGTCCAAATAGGTCATTGCAGCCGCCGTCTCCCCACAGATTGATCGTTTCCCCGCCTCGGGCGGCAGCGCTGACGTCCACCACCCGCTTACCAGGCCGACCTAGGCTGTAGTCGAATTCGGAGCTAACGTTCGTTAAGCCTTGTCGCGGGGTTCCCGCTTCATCCACGAGACATAATTCTCCATTAATATCGATCAACAGAACGACTTTTTGGCCAGCGGCCGTTTCCGGTACGGTCCCTTGAAAATGAAACCAGGCGCAATCCCACAGCTCTCCCCATTTATCCCCGGGCTGAAGCCGTATGTGCCGGCCGCTCATTCGCTCGGCGTAAGGGACCGGCTCTTTCGTTACCCAAGCTTCAACCTCAAGCCCGGCAATCGGGCGGTAAATGTAATCCTGCAGTTTGGCAAGCCTTTGCTTTGCCTTTTGGATCATAATGTGGTTCGTTTCATACGGCATGCTGCATCACTCTTTCAATATAATTTACTTGGTATAGGCCTCCGCTTTCTTCTGAGCGTCATCCAGAATAGACTTGATATCCTCCTTGGTCAT
Source organism: Paenibacillus sp. p3-SID1389 (assembly GCF_025151705.1). NCBI lineage: Bacteria > Bacillati > Bacillota > Bacilli > Caryophanales > Paenibacillaceae > Paenibacillus > Paenibacillus sp. p3-SID1389. The sequence continues at coordinate 16,675 of NZ_JALXVO010000053.1, forward strand.
TAACGCTTTCGTCACGGCTTCACCAAAGATTTGCCATACCTTGGAGTCTGAATTCTTAAACGTTGGCAACCCTTGCACATTGCCGGCCATCGCCAGATAGTGCTGATACATTTCCGGATGCGCCTCTTTATATGCATCGGTCTCAGCCACCGATTTCAGTACAGGAGACCGGACGCCTGTATCGGCGATCAGTTGTTGGATCTCCTCGCTGTACATCGCGCGGATGTACTCAAATGCAGCTTCCTTGTTCTTTGCATCCTTCGGTACGGCATGGAACGCGGCGCCGATGGTGATATTGCCGGCTTTGCCATTCGGGGACAGCGGAATTTGCGACATTCCGTAATCGATTCCGATTTGCGAGCTCTCGATCGCACGCCACGGTCCATCGATCAGATATGCGATTTGTCCTTTTTTAAACGCGTCAAAATACGTTCCTTCAGTAGTGTTCACCATCAATCCAGCCGGATGGTTGGCGTTAAGCTCTTTCAAGAACTGTACCGTTTCTACGTTGGCATCGGAGTTAAAGACAGGTTGGCCTTGATCATCCGCAAATCCTCCGCCATTGATAACAAGCAAGGTACCATACCGCAAATACCCGCCGGCATTCGGCCCGGCATAGACCCCGCCGCCGTAGAACTTCCCTTTGCCTGCTTCCGTTACCTTCTTCACGTTAGCCAACAGCTCATCCCAGGTTGCTGGCGCTTTGTCCGGATCCAGGCCTGCCTCCTGCACCAGCTTCTTGTTCCAGAACAAGCTGCTAACGCCAGGTTGCGAGGCAAAACCGTAAATTTTGCCGTCATACTCCATCGGCTTCCAGGCTGCCGGGGCTACTTTTTCGCGAATTTCTTGGGCCATGTCGTCCGGGAACGGCTCAAGCAATCCCTGTTGGGCAAACCCAGGCATTTGTGTTTCCCCAACGATGATGTCGGGCATGTTTTTCGCCAGGAATCCCGCTGTTTGCTTCTGGATCAGCGGTTCGCCCCAACCCCAGTCCTCGGTTTTGACCGTAATGTTTTTGCTTTTCATTTTCTCGTTGATAATCGATTGATAATAGTACGGGAAGACGCCGGCTTTTTTCAGCGGCTGACCAGGCGTATAGTTGTAATCCTCCTCTGTAATCCGGGGATTCAGCGTCTCGTCGGCGATCGTTTTTTCCTTGCTTTTCTCCAGCAGCTCGCTCAGCACCCCGACGCCAATCGCTACGGCTCCTTCATTTAATACGGTAATGGTAGCGCCTTCAGTTGACGACGAACCTTCATTTCCCGAAGCCCCATTCTGGCTGGTTCCCGAGGTGTTCGCGGCTTGATTGCCACCTGTGTTGCCGCCCCCAGATCCGCAACCTGCTAACAAGGCGATGAGCAACAGCGATAGAAACATGACATGCATCTTTTTCAACAACATGCTTGAACCCCTCCAAAATTCATTTTATTCAGCGTGAGTGTCCATTAAGTCAAGTTTTCAACACTGGTGTTTGATCTGTTTCATCGGTTCGATCCATAACGGACCGCAGTGCACCTTCTACATTGAAATGAGTTCCCGGCCTTCCTAACCTTTGATACCTGTGTTCGCCAGGCCCTGCACAATATACTTCTGGAAGAAGGCAAAGATCAGCAGCGCAGGAATCGTGATGCCAAGGCTCAGGGTAATAATCATCGGATAGTTGATCACGGCACCCGGGCTTGCCCCAACGGAGGAAATCCGCGTGATCGCCGCAGGAAGCGTTTGCAAACTGTCGTCCGTTGTATAGAAGAACGGTGTAATAAAATCGTTCCACGTTCCCAGCGCTGTCGTGATCGCGATAAACGCCATAATCGGCAGCTGCAGCGGGAATAGAATCTGGAAGATCAACCGGATCGTCCCGGCCCCATCCACAATAGCGGCTTCGTCGATTTCCAGCGGCACCTTTTCCAGCGACTGCTTCACCAGAAACGTCCCCATAATATTGATGCTAGGCCCACCGATCAAGTAAACCCACCAGGAGTTCAGAATACCGGTTCCGCCGGTAAAGATATCGTTTCCCCCGGCAAACGGGAAGCGGGCAAATTCAAGGTAAGTCGGAATGATCGCCAGCGTCCCGGGAATCATCTGGGTGGCAAGCATGATCAGGAAGATCGTATCCCGCCCTTTAAACCGCAGCCGCGCGAACACGTATCCAGCCAAAAATGAAGTCAAAATTGCCCAAAACGTGTTGTAAGCTGTACGAATCAGCGAGTTCTTCATATAAGTGGCTACTGCAGCATCCGTGGACCCAACGATCAGCGCCTTGAAGTTCTCCAGCGTTGGCGCTTTAGGAAGCGGGAAGATGCCTAACACCGTTGAGGAGAATTCCGTCTTGGTGAAAAAACCAGCAAGCACCATAAAGATCAACGGGTACAGCAAAATGAGCCCAACGCCAAGAAGAATGAGATGTCCCAGTAAATGAACGGGCTTAAACTGTTTGCTAACTTTAGCGTTCAGTGGACTGGGCATGTGGGAGCGCCTCCTTTTTCGCGGGTTTGACGGGCTTGATCGGAATGCTTGTCCGACGATCGGATTTCGTTGACCAGTTGTAGTACAGCACAGTCACAACAATAACGATCAAGGCCATGATCAGTGAGGAAGCGCCAGCCATCCCCAAATTGAAGTCCCAGAAGCCGTCCCGGTAAATACGGAACACCAGCACTTCGGTTTGCCCGTAAGGCCCGCCGTTCGTGATGAATAATACCTGCTCGTAAATCTGGATCGCTGCGATCAAGTTCGTAATGACGATATACGTCGCGATGGGTTTTAACCCTGGCAACGTGACATACCGCAGCTTATGCCACCGTCCCGCACCATCGATTTCCGCCGCCTCGTACAAGGACAAATCCACGGATTGCAGACCGGCCAACCAGATTAAGGCTGCACCGCCTACCCCTTTCCAGACTGAATAGACCACAATCCAGAAAATGCCCCATCCGACGGAGTACTGCCATACGATCGGTTCCTTGCCCATCGCTTTCAGCAGGTTGTTGATGACCCCATTGTTCGAATCCAGAAAAATGTTGAATACTTGCGTGGTCGCAACCGTTGCCGTGATGGCGGGGATGTACCAAATGGAACGATAAAACCCTTTGCCGAACAGCGGCAGGTTCATCAGCAGTGCAGCAAAAAAGCCTGCTCCCAGCGTAATGACCGTGACCAGTCCGCCCAGCCAGATCGACCTCCACAATGCATCCGTGTACACCGGGTTTTGAAAGAAGCTGATGAAGTTATCGAACCAGATGAAATTAGGTGTATCTGCCAACCCCACCCATTCGAAGAACCCTAACACGAACCCGAACAAAGTGGGAAAACCCGAAACCACCAACCATGCCAAAAACATCGGCACGAGGATAACGGCGGCGATCAAAGCATCTTTGTGCTTCCCTAACCTGCGCTGCGTTGCTTTTCGCTTCTGTAATCCCGCGGTTTCCATCGTCCAAGCAACCCTCCTTACTGTGAAGTGCACTGATAAAGCTTTTGTTCTAAGTTGTATTATCTATTTGTAATATTAACTATATTTCACTATGTCATTTATGTCAAGAATTAGATATATCATTTATTGCTAATTTAGCATAAAAAAAGACACCTAGCTTGCAAGGGCAAGCAGGTGCCCTGTCAATCTACTTACTTTACTCGTTTTGCAAGGGGTCCCGTAGATTGACTTTCAATTAATTTTGGCTCCAGGATGACTTTAGTATACCCCGCATCCTTAAGCTCAGGCTTCTCGAGAATGTCTCGCAAAATCCGGGCTGCGGCTTCTCCCATCTCGATTTCCGATTGCGAAATATGCGAGAAGAATCCCCATTCATGCAGCCCCGGCGAAGGATCATCAAACGTCAGGATCGAGATGTCCTCCGGCACCCGAAGCCCTAATTCTTTACATATTGAGTAGATGTGCAGGCCAAGCCGTCCGTTCAGTGTGATATAAGCGGTAGCAATCTGGTTCTTGATAAACCGGTACAAGGGGTGCTTCTTGTCGATCTCGCTGTAATCCACATTGAAATCGGTGAGGATCAGTGCCGGATTAATCATCGCTCCCTTCTGTTTGAGCGCCTCCATATATCCGTTAATCCGTTCCTCCACTGTAATTGTAGGCAACGGCGAATCGGAGCAAATGGCGATGTCGCGATGCCCCAGGCCCCACAAATAGTCAACGGCAAGCTGTCCGCCGATTAAGCCGTCGCTGCGCGACAAGTTCGTAGCTACTCCCGGCAAATACCGATCGAGGAGCACAAACGGGTAACCTCGCATCTTCAGGGCTAAAATTTCCTCATTGTACGTTTCCGCATCACTTGGGAAAATAATCAGCCCGGCGGCCCCTTTGCGAATCAGATCGTTGATCGCTTCCTTCTCCCGGTCAATGGAATTGTACGTCAAGACGATCTGCAGGCTGTATGGACTGTCTTCAAGGATGTTATTAATTCCTTGAAGCAGCCGAATGGCAAAATAGTCTACCAGCATCGGCATAATTAGCCCGATCGTGGTGCGCCCCGGAATATGGGATGCGGCTTCGATCCCTCCCAGCGAAGGGTCAGCTACCCCTCCGTTTAACGCTCCGAGATGATGGACCGGCGCCCCCGCATTTCCGTCCAGCACGGGCCATGATCCCCCCTCCGCCAGAGAGCCTTGATGGCGTTGCAGCAGCTCACCGATGCCTTCGCTGACGAAGCTTCCCCGCCCGGGGATCCGGTAGATCCAGCCGTCCTTCGCCAGCTGCATCAAGGCATTGGCTACCGTAATTCGGCTGACGTCGAACTGTTCCATTAACTCTTTTTCCGAGGGGATCTTATCGTTCTCCCGCAGTTTGCCCTGCAGGATCATTTCTTTGAAGTGCTGTTGAATCTGCATATATAACGGTTTACGTTCGTTTTGCATAAGACTTCTCCTATCTTATTTCTCCCCATATATTTACATTATATCATTTATAGCATTTCGTCAATCTATTTCAAGTCATTCACTCGCTTGACATTGACTATTGGATATATTAAACATATTATACACGTTCTATCGTTTTCTTTACACTTTCGTAAAAAAAGGAGGGGATTTGTGATTCAGCGCTTCAAGGAACCTGTCTACGAGCGATAACCCTAATATGAGGATACGAGGTGAACGCATTTGTTTTGCAAAATAACGATGACTTGTCTCATTTTATTCTGCACCATGTCCTTATCCTTTGGTACCACCTCTGCATCGGCACAATCCTCAGTGGAAACCGCGTCCAAGAATACAATCAGCTGGCCTAAATTACAAGCGCTTCCAAACTTCGGGAAAGTAAAACAGCTGGATGTGCCGACGTTACAAAGTCTCCACCGGGAACGCTTATCTCAGATGGTCAGCAGCGACGTTGCGGGTGAATTCAGCTCCGTAGAAGTGACCTACACCTTCAGCGAAGGCGACAATTTCCGATACAATCAACATCGCAGGGCCAAAGAATCGGTTGGGGATTCAATCGATCCTTTGGCCCTGCTTTGGGCTGTCGAGGATGTCGTTCATTTCTTGGATGCACCGTAATCCGTAATCGTAAAGTCGATGTCAAAGGTCACCGGCGTACGGCTAAAAACGTCGTCCCAATGGCTTTCGACTTCCTTCCAGTATTTAGGGTGCGTGATCCTCAACCGGTTGCCGAACCCAGCCACATCGGTTTTATATTCTGACTGCATTTTATGCATCGTCGTCTCGAGCATTTGGTTTAGCCTTTTTTCGAAGATCTTCTTTGCTTTCTCCAAAAATTCGGTTTTGGAGGGGTCTTCCTCAAGATCCCAGTTTTCGATTAACCGCCCTTCCGATTCAATCTTGACATGAAACGAAAGCCGCCCTTCCTCGATCCGGGGGGTGATTTGCGTCTTCTCGTCTTCAACCTCGTAAGTGATCGTTTCATTTCGCCAATCATAGCTTTTGATCACCCCACCTTCAACATCGCCTTGAATCCAAGCAATGCTCTCCACGTCCGTTTGATCCAATGTGCCGATCCATTTGCCGGTCGACCCTTTGATTATCCCCGCTCCCGTAAATTTCGTTTCCCCACCGTACTTAGACACCTCCTGCAGGAGAAAGCTCTGCTTGGTGCCCAACCTCTCATTCAACTCGGTCAGATTCACCTCATTCATAATTTTGCCGGTCCTAAAACGTTCTTGCAGCATGTCCCTCAGCTTGAAAGCGGGGGGATCTCCGGAATGCGTCATTTCCAGCGTTTTTCTCGCCTTCCCTTTGCTCAATAATACGATGCAGCTAGGGCGTGTATCGTTATCGCGAAGCACGAAATCCATCAGTTTGTCGATGCTCTGCTGACGAACCAACTCAGTAGATACGACGATCACCTTCAAATGCTGGCCGATGACCGCCCGCTTCAGGCGAAGCGAATACTGCCGCATGATTTCAAACAGAGAATCCCCGGTTTCCGACATATTCAGAAATTCGCTTTTCCTCCCTTGACCCCCTGATTGTTTGTCGCTGCTGAAGTTTCCCATCGGAACGATCTGGATCGTAGCCGTAATCAGATTTCGCTTAGGATAATTTCCTCCTTGTTTCTCCAGCTCCCGTTCAACGGTCGTCGGTTCTCCCGCATCCAAGGCCAATCCGATATACAAGCTTAAATCTTCAATTTCTTTACTGCTCCAACAACCTGTTTGCAACGCAAGCAGGCCAGCGGCAAGAAACAGCGACAAAATACGGCGCTTACGCATTCGGTTTGAGTCCCTTCTTCCGAATTAGGTATACGGTTGATAACGGAATCGTAACTAAAGCGAAAATTATCATGCTGGTGTTTCCGACGGCGCTGCCAAGCGTAAATAAGTCGTTCATGTTTTTGGGAACAAGAGCGACGATAAAAACCACCGGCATCAGTGCAAAGAGCGCGGTTGGGAATTTTATGCGCATTATTTTCGATACGCCCAAGACCGTCGTAAAGAAAAAGATAGTGAAATTGCAAAACATCTGCATTAACCAGATGACCAAAAACGGAAATTCAAGTCGTTCAAAAAACAAACCGGTGACTTCAAAGCTTCGCAAAAGATCAAGCGTCGGCCAGGTGCTTCTTAGAACGGCGTCAACCGACATGCTTCCCACGACGATCACGGTGGCGCAAAAATAAAGAACGAACGGAATACTCAAGCCAGCCAATATCGCCTTAACCGCTTTCTCGGGGTGCTCCATATGGCCAACTAAATACAAAACGACTTCACCGCCCGCAAAAATAAGCATTGTCGATTTCAAGCCATTGAACACCGGAGGCAATCCTTCACCGAGAAAAGGCCGCAAGTGATTGATATCAAACATCCTCATGCTGAAAAATAAGCTAAGCAGCAAAATCAGGATACTCACAGGAAAAATAATTTGACACAAGCGGGCAATGCTGTTGATTCCTCCAGAAATCAAATAGGCCGCCGTCCAGATGAACGGAATAATGACAGCCCATATGGGGGTACCTTCCAGCAATAAAAAGATATCCACCTCTGCCAGAGCGCGAATCTCAAATCCGGCCAACACCAGAAAATAAACGGTGATCAGGAGGGACATTATACTGCCCATCACTTTCCCGACAATTTTTTGAGAAAACTCAAAAATCGTGCTTCCCGGAAACTGCTGGCTTAATTTGACCATGAGCAGCACCGCGAGCATCACAACGACGCCTCCCAGCAATACAGACAGCCAGGAATCCGGGGTACGCATTTTTTCGGTCACATCCCGGGGCAACGTTAGAATGCCAGCTCCCAGAACACTGTTGGTCATAAAGATGACCGCTTGCGATGAGGTGATTTTGTCGTTGGTGCGAATAAACAAGTGATCCCCTCCTAGCTTTTCGGTTTAAGATCTGCGTTGTTTGCGGACCGTCTTCAACAATTCGGGTCTGCGTTTCATTAATGTCAAGGGCGCACGGACGAACAAGTCCTTCCAGTCGCCGATACGGATCGGCGAAAAGGGCGTGACATATGGCACACCGAAGCTTTCCAGCTTGGTCAGATGGCTGCAAATCAGCAAAAAAAACAATATCGTACCGAATATCCCCAGTACTGCTGCAAAAAACATGCCTACGAATCGCAACATACGCAATGTGATTCCTGCACTGTACATCGGAATCGAAAAGGAAGCGATGGCGGTTACCGAAACGACGATGACCAGAAACGGACTAACGATCCCCGCCTGAACGGCGGCCTCTCCGATAATCAGACCGCCGACGATGCCCATCGCGGAGCCGATGGGCCTGGGCAGCCGAACCCCCGCTTCCCGCAAAATTTCGATCGAAACTTCCATGATTAATACTTCGATCAACGACGGAAATGGAACCCGTTGGCGTGCCTCGATAATCGTAATGGCTAATTCCGTCGGAATCAGTCCGGGATGAAAAGAAATAAATGAAATATACATCGCTGGAATTATGAGAGACATAAATGCCGCAACAAAACGCAGCATCCGTAAAAGTGACCCTGCCATCCATCGTTCGTAATAATCTTCCGGGGACTGCAGCAGCATGCTGAAGGTCACCGGAACAATGAGCGCAAAGGGGGTTCCATCCAGGAGTAAGGCGATTCTCCCCTCCACCAAGGCGCTCATGACCCGGTCCGGACGTTCCGTATTTTGCGCCTGTTGAAAAGGACTTAGGATGTCGTCTTCGATCAGTTGCTCGACATAGCCGGATTCGGCAATGTAATCCAGATCGATCTTGGCGATGCGTTGCTCCACTTCCTGCAGCAACTCCGGATTCACAATGTTTTTCATGTAGACGATCGCAAGATCTCGCTTGATTACGTTGCCGACAACGTATTTCTTGATTTCCATTTGTTCCGTCCGTCCTTGGAGCCGGAGCATCGCTGTATTATCGCTCAGGATTTCGGTAAAGCCCAATCTTGGCCCCCGCAGCAGCGCTTCCGAAGTTGGCTCCGTGATCGCCCTGGATTTCCCGCGGGGGGTGCCCACAAGCAGCGCGCACGCCATTCCTTCAACCATCAAAGCCGTATACCCTGCGAGAATCGACTCTCTGAGTTCCCGTTTGCCAACGACTTCCGTTAGTTCGGTAACCGGCAGTAGGTTTTGTTTGAAGTAGGAAACTAACCCCTCCGCCGGGGGAAACTTCATCCCTTGCTGCGCACTGTTATCCGACTTCAGCATAAGCACTTGCATAATGTGGCTATTAATCAACTGTTCATCTTGCATACCGTCAACAAAGATCAGTACCGCTCGCGCACCAAACCCGGCGAGTTCGTATTCTCGAAAATGAACGTCGTCATTTTGGCCGATCGTCTCTTTAAGATGCATAAGATCGGTTTCATATTTGCCGGACAGCTGCGAATCCGTACTATTATGAGTTTCCAGAAAAACACGGTCTGTCGTTAATCCTTCCCTTGAGCGCCCGTGCTTATCCGTGACAATCGAGCGAAACCAGCGATGCAACGCAAAAATGAGGAGAGGAATGAGCAGAGTAACCCCGGCCAGCATGAAAGTCGGCCAGTCGGGGATATATTCTGTGATTGTCGACCACACGATAGATCACCTTAATCATTTATTTGGATTAATTTCCCCAAAAACGGTTTATATATTCATTTCCTTTCCGCGCTGTGCAACGTGAGTCTGGTTTGCCGGGGAGCCTTACATCAACTATTCCTTCCCTAAGCTTTCCTCGGCTCCAAAGGATAATTTACACACGAACGCTTATTCATATATGATCATATGGGGATATATAGATCACGCCCTATGGTGTATGTCAATGATATTTAATTCGCATCTTCATTATTCGCGAAAGAATCTGAACTTATAACACATGATCGGAGCGATATTTTTATGAGAAAAGTATTTTCTTTATTACGATGTTTACCTTTGTCTCTCCAACGATTACCTCGGCGCATACCAAGCTGACCTCTTCTTCCCCAATGCAGGATGAAGTGGTAAACACTGCAATCGGCAAAATTCGGCTGGAATTCAACACCACCTTGTCGCCTGGTACGGCAATATAGGGCTCATTACGTACACGCTTCATTTTCTTGCGGTTGCAATCTGGTCCGGCACATTGCTGGTGGCAGGTTGGTTTAAACCTGTACACTCCTGGCGCCGCTTCCTGTCATGGTTCCACCCCGCAGCAACGCTCGCGATGCTGGTCATTGTACTGTCCGGACTTTACTTGACAAATGCGGTTGCGCCCGAATACCTAAATGCTTTGGCCCTTCCTTATGGACAAGCAATCCCTATGATTCATCAGGGTTATGAAAATGCGGAGCTTCAGCTCCGCATAAATGCGATGATCTTTATTTATATTGTTATTGCATTGGGATATATCGCCGCCATATTTTACTTGTTCCAAAAAAACAAAAATGCGTATCTCGCCGTTTCGCTCAGCGTTTTGCTCGTTATAGCCTTATATGTTATTGTGATGACAACAGTCGCTTAATTGTAATAATTTCGTTTAACCAATCTTTTTTTGATAAAATGATGCAAACGCCTTACAGAAGGGGATAGTCCATGACACAGTCCATAAATACAGCGAAAGAATGTGATACGAACTGCTCGGGCACACTCGTTGATTTAAAAGCTATCAAGGCGGAGCTTATCGATAACCAGGCAGCGGTTCAATTTGCCGACTGGTTTAAGGCTTTCAGCGATCCGACGCGCGTCAAAATCATCAGCGCCTTGCTAAAAAGGGAGCTTTGCGTGCACGACCTGACAGTGCTCCTCGAAATGGGTCAATCGGCCGTTTCTCATCAACTGCGATATTTGCGCAACCTCAGAATTGTTAAGCGGCGCAAGGTTGGAAAAACGGTCTATTATTCACTTGACGACACGCATATCGAGCAAAGTCGCCTCTTCATAAAGTACAACCATGGCTAAAAAACGCTACTTTCTGCTGCTAGACTGAATAGTAGACACAGATTACACCACCGAGCATAATTTCCTAAACAATAAAAAAGCCCTTAGGATTCCTGATCCCAAGAGCTTAATTTCACAGTTGGTACCGGTGAGAGGACTCGAACCTCCACGGGTCTCCCCACTCGATTTTGAGTCGAGCGCGTCTGCCATTCCGCCACACCGGCACATATAAAGTTTTAATCAAAAGTGCGGAAGACCAGACTTGAACTGGTACGGTAGTCACCTACCGCAGGATTTTAAGTCCTGTGCGTCTGCCGATTCCGCCACTCCCGCGAAGTATCAATGGAGGCGCCACCCAGATTCGAACTGGGGATAAAGCTTTTGCAGAGCTGTGCCTTACCACTTGGCTATGGCGCCATAATATAGAATGGAGCGGACGACGGGAATCGAACCCGCGACCCTCGCCTTGGCAAGGCGATGCTCTACCGCTGAGCCACGTCCGCTTAAACTGGGGATATAGGATTCGAACCTATGCATGACGGAGTCAAAGTCCGTTGCCTTACCGCTTGGCTAATCCCCACTATATTTGATTGAGAAAGAAATGGGGCGATCGATGGGACTTGAACCCACGAATGCCGGAGCCACAATCCGGTGCGTTAACCCCTTCGCCACGACCGCCATAATATAAAGTTATCAAGTGAAAAAATGTGGCAGGGGCAGCAGGAATTGAACCCACACCAAAGGTTTTGGAGACCTTTGTTCTACCTTTAAACTATGCCCCTAGGAAACTGGTGGAGGCTGATGGATTCGAACCACCGAACTCGTAAGAGAACAGATTTACAGTCTGCTGCGTTTGGCCACTTCGCTAAGCCTCCACGTGGTGCCGGCGAGAGGACTTGAACCCCCAACCTACTGATTACAAGTCAGTTGCTCTACCAATTGAGCTACACCGGCTCTTCAACAACATTGTTGAATGGTGGCTCGGGACGGAATCGAACCGCCGACACGAGGATTTTCAGTCCTCTGCTCTACCAACTGAGCTACCGAGCCTTATATGAAGTTAAATGGCGGAGCCGACGGGATTCGAACCCGCGGTCTCCTGCGTGACAGGCAGGCATGTTAGGCCTCTACACCACGGCTCCACACTTAAATGATTGCATCCTCTTAAAGAGGATAATTGCGGGGGCAGGATTTGAACCTGCGGCCTTCGGGTTATGAGCCCGACGAGCTACCGGGCTGCTCCACCCCGCGTCAATAATAAGATTTTATTATGGGGTCCCCGAAAAGTAATCGGAATATACCTCAGAGACTTAGGCTTCACTCTTTGGGGTGAAGTTTTATGGTGGAGGCTGAGGGGATCGAACCCCCGACCCTCTGCTTGTAAGGCAGATGCTCTCCCAGCTGAGCTAAGCCTCCATGGGAAAAGACAAGTTATATTGTAACAGATCCCCCATTCAGAAATCAAGTCACTCAGCAAAATCAACTTGAAATCATGAAGGGAAGAAATGACCCGTAGGGGATTCGAACCCCTGTTACCTCCGTGAAAGGGAGGTGTCTTAACCCCTTGACCAACGGGCCATGTAGAAAGAATAATGATGGCGGAGAGAGAGGGATTCGAACCCTCGAGACGCTTGTGACGCCTACACGATTTCCAATCGTGCTCCTTCGGCCAACTCGGACACCTCTCCAGATATAGGATCCCAGGAAGTTATGAAGTGTATCTCAGAAGTATAACCTACTTCCTGGGACTTTGACTCCCCGAACAGGACTCGAACCTGTGACAACTCGATTAACAGTCGAGTGCTCTACCGACTGAGCTATCAGGGAACATTATGAAGTTTTCAAGGTTG
>NZ_JALXVO010000054.1:0-27960 GCF_025151705.1 Paenibacillus sp. p3-SID1389
AACTTCGGGGCATTAGCATCCTGATATCGCAAGAAAAACTTCCGCTAAACGCGGTCTGTCTACTTTGAATGTACGTCGATAGACGTTTTTTTTATGTTTTTTAATAGAAGAAATCGAAGCCCTCGATCATCGTCCCGTTCTCATTTGTGGGACAATTATGGGGCATTCTAGGACATCAAACCAGAAATCTTAACAATTTTCGACACATTCCATATCATGGAATATATGCCTGAGACTTATCTGTACGCGTTAAGGAATGTCTGTATAATTTGGAACTGTAAGGAAATGAAAATTGTGCTTTGATTTTCAGAAGCTGGGCCAGGCTCCGTATGTCTCCAGTTTGTTCCTCTTGAAAAATGCGGCCGATCTCAAGCTCATGGATCTGGATGCGGAGGATACGCCGTACGTAGGTCACCGGGGATATGGCGAATACCATACCGGCTATACGTTGGAATGCTCCCGGATGGCAAGTTCGATCAGCATGTACAGCTTGTTGCTGTCCTTTGGTACAGAAGGGTATCAGCGCTTGTTGGGGCAGTTCCTGGAAGTAAACCGGGTGTTCCGCGAGTAGCTGACAGCAGAAATTCCGCAGGCAGACATTGCGAATCCAGACAATCCGGGCATCTCTACGCTGATTCGCATCTATTTGCCGGGAAGCCCGAGGTTTGCCGACGAAATCGAGGGGACGTGCTCCGCACGGGAGATCGAGCGCAGCAACCAGCTTAACGAGCGGTTGTTCGAGAAACTGGGGGAACGTCGCGACCGGATGTTCTTTGGTGATACGAAGAAACATCTGTTGGTGGGCTCGTCCGAAGGGCGGGAGATTCCGCTGTACGTGAGCAAATTTTTCGTGATTTCGCCGCATACCCGGCCGGAGCATGTGCATGAAGTCGTGCAGTATTTGAAGGAATGCATAACTGAGGTATGTGAAGCATCTGGCGTACCGGCAGTGAACTAAGCAATGACCTAAACAATGACCGCAACATATTAATCAATCCAGGAGATGAACTCGCAGTGAAAGATAAAATAAAACGTTTACTGTTCGGACATATCTCTTCAAAGATCATGTTAGGTACGACAGGTTTGCTCCTGATCGCGGTGCTTTGCTTCATCGGGCTGCTCACCATCGTGAATTCCACGCTGAGCGGCAAGCTGAAGAACGAGCTGGATCACCGGCTGGAGAGCAATATCCGCATCGTACAAAGCGAATTGGAGCGGATTGAAGGCAATAAGCTGGAAATCGACGGCATCGACAGCCCGCTGTATCAAGAAACCCGTGAAGCGATGGACCGGCTGAAGGAATTATACAATTTGGAGAACGTGTATATTTTGTCCAATGACGGCGGCACGGAGCGTATCATCGCTTTGTCTGACACCGAAGGCGACTATAATATGGAGTATCCGTTCTCCGAAGAAATGAAGCAGGCCATTGCACACGATCAAAAAACGATCAGCAGCATTTATAAAGATGAGTTTGGCGTACATAAATCGATATTTGTTCCATTAAAAAATGCAAACGGTACGACCACAGGGCTGCTGGGGATCGATCTTGATGCCTCTGTCATCCCGGAAACCGCCTCTGCGGTGCTGCGGTACAGCACCGTGATCACCATTCTCGTTCTCGTCATCGGCTTGCTGTTCGCTTATCTGCTGGGCCGAACGATTGCGAAGCCGATCAAAACACTGGTGCATGTGACGGAACGTTTGGCGACCGGCGATTTGACCCAGGAGATCGAAATTCGCAGCCGCGATGAGGTCGGCCGGCTCGCTGAGGCGTTTGGGAAGATGAGCGGCAATATGAAACAGTTGATCGGACATATCTCCGCGTCGTCCCTCGAGGTATCGGGGACCAGCGCCCAGTTGATGCAAGTCGCCAAAGAATCCAGCGAAAGCGCGCAGCAGGTGGCGGTTTCGATGAACAATATGAGCGAAGGCATTAACGAAGTTGTGGAATCGATCGCTCACAGCTCGGCGTCGGTGCAGGAAATCCAACAACAACTAAACGGCGTCGTCACCGATGTCAACACGATGCAGTCGATCGCTGAGAAGGTCAGCAAGCAATCGTCTGAGGGACAAAACATGGTGGATGAGACGCTGCGTCACATGAACAAGATCGAACAGGTGATGCAACATTCGGAAACGATGGCAGGACAACTGGAGGAGCACTCCCGGGAGATTGGCGAAGTGATCAACATGATCACGGATGTCGCACAACAGACGAATCTGTTGGCGTTGAATGCCTCCATCGAAGCGGCACGGGTCGGCGAATTGGGCCGTGGCTTTGCTGTGGTCGCCGGTGAAGTGCGCAAGCTGGCTGAACAATCGGCTGTAGCCGCCTCGTCGATTACCGAACTGGTCGCCGGGACGCAGGAAAATAGCCGACTCGTCATCGAAAGCATCGGCGAAGGCAGCCGGGCGATCGAAGAGGGCCAGGAATGGATGAGCAAGACGCATCAAAATTTCCGGGAGATCTTCCAAGGCATCAGCGATTTCTCGGCCCGGACCGATCAACTGCTGCAGTCGCTGCTGCTGGTGGAAAACTCCTATCAAAGCATTTCCGCCTCGGTGCAGCAAATTTCCGGCGTGACGCAGGAGCAGGCTGCTTCTTCTGAGGAAGTCGCTGCAGCGTCCGAACAACAAAGCGCAGCCATGCAGGAAATCGCGGGGGCGATTCGTCAGCTCTCGGCATTGTCTGAGAATTTGCAGCAGGCCGTGGCGATCTTTAAATTATAAGCAAGATTCGTGTTTCGTTTAGCTATTGAGGTGCCATTGCCAATCCGGGCTTCGCTTGGATTCGGCGAGGCATCCTCTTTTTTTGGAAACAGTAATTCCGAACATTTGTAAAATTAAACAGAAACATCGTTCGCTTTTCAATTTGACTTTAAAAATGGAGCCTGTTAAACTGGTATTGCTGCGTTAAAGCGATAGATGGTCGGGTTGACGTTAGCGGCGCGTTTGTTAGCGCGTACAATTTGGAGGAAGTGTCGGATCAGCCTAAGGTTGGCGGAAAGCCATCCGCAAGACGAAGGCTGTCTTTTGCAATGTTCAAATACAGGTGCTTGACGCACCAAGCGGGGGAATGTACATGTCAACGGTAGTCGTTGTAGGAACGCAATGGGGAGACGAAGGTAAAGGTAAAATCACGGATTTCTTGGCGGAAAGCGCCGATGTGGTGGCCCGTTATCAAGGCGGTAACAACGCCGGTCACACCATTCTTATCGACGGCAAGAAGTACAAACTCACCTTGATTCCGTCAGGCATCTTTAATCAAAATAAACGTTGTGTCATCGGCAATGGGGTTGTTATCAACCCGGCTGCCCTGATTGATGAAATCAACTACGTGGAAGAGAACGGTTTTAGTACGAAGAATCTCGTGATCAGCGATCGGGCTCATGTGATTTTGCCGTATCATTTGGTCTTGGATAAGTTGGAGGAAGAGCGTAAGGGAGAGAACAAGATCGGAACGACCGGGAAAGGGATCGGGCCGGCATATATGGATAAAGCCTCCCGCAGCGGGATTCGGATCGCTGATTTGATGGATGCCGAGGAGTTTGAAACGAAGCTGCGTCACATCATGAAGGAGAAGAATCATCTGATCGAGACCATTTACGGCGGGCAGCCGCTGGACGTAGAGGAAGTGCTGCAGCAGTATCTGGAATATGCGGAAATCCTGCGTCCGTACGTCGCGGATACGTCGGTGGTTTTGAACGATGCGATCGATGCCGGACAGAAGGTGTTGTTCGAGGGCGCGCAAGGCGTCATGCTCGACATCGACCAAGGGACCTATCCGTTCGTGACATCGTCCAATCCGTCGGCCGGCGGGGTTTGCAACGGCAGCGGCGTAGGACCTACGAAAATTCATCAGATCATCGGGGTGGCGAAAGCGTACACCACCCGCGTCGGCGACGGTCCGTTCCCGACCGAGCTGTTCGACGAAGTGGGCGACATGATTCGTGAGACGGGCCATGAATACGGAACGGTTACCGGGCGTCCGCGCCGGGTAGGCTGGTTCGACAGCGTGGTGGTCCGCCATACGCGCCGCGTCAGCGGCTTGACCGGGCTGTCGCTGAACTCCTTGGACGTGTTGACCGGTCTCAAGACCGTCAAAATCTGCACTGGCTATAAATACCGCGGTGAGATTATCACTCACTATCCGGCTAGTCTCAAGGTGCTTGCTGAATGCGAAGCGGTGTATGAGGAAATGCCAGGTTGGTCGGAGGATATCTCGGGTGCGAAAACGCTGGAGGATCTCCCGGAAACAACCCGGAATTACGTCCGCCGGATCTCGGAATTGACCGGTGTGCCTATCGCGATTTTCTCGGTTGGCCGTAACCGCAGTCAAACCAATCAGGTGTTGCCGATTTACGAATAATCCAATAGGGTAGACGATTCAGACGATCTCTAAGCCGCCGAACGAGCGATGTGTTCATCCTTGGGTAGGCGGTTTCTTTTTCTAGTTTAGCCTCCTAGCTTAGGTTGAAATCTGGTTTTGCCGTCCATACTGAAGGTTGAGAGACTAGATTCTTAGGCAGTAGGAGGAAACAAACGATGAAATGGCTCGGATGGATCTTGAAATTATGCGTAACGATCGTAGCGGTTAGTTTATTAACCGTGGCCACAACGGGATACATCGTCAATTCGTACATCCAATCTTTACTCAGCAGTTATAACCTGCCGATCACCGCACAGACCCCTAGCTTCAGCGGGATCATGAAGGGCATGCTGGGACTAGGCGGTGCCTCAGACCGTACGGATCAGGCGAAAGGTGAAGACGATGTGGTAGACAGCACTGGGGACAAAACGAAGGACGAATTGGCAGATTCATCTGGCGGTAGCGGGGAGAGCGGCTCCTCCGGGGGGACGGCAACGGAGACGAACGGAACCCCGGCTAGCGGGACAGGTACGGAGGGGAAGGACACCAACGCAACGGATGAAGATGCACCGGAGGATGCTTTGCCGGTGATGGGCGGGATGAGTGCCGGAGAGGCGTTAGGCGAGGATCAGCAGGTGGTGGTGACGCCGGATGATCTCGTGGCCAAGAAGAAGGAGTTGCCTGATCAGCAGAAGGAGGAAATCTTTGCGATTCTCATGAAGAAGCTGCCGCAAGAGGAGATGCAAATGTTGACCGTCGCCCTGGAAGGTGGTTTGACGGAAACGGAAATGATTAACATCGAGCAGGTCCTGTCGAAGCATTTGGATAAAACGGAATACGCCAAGGTCATGGAATTGTTAAAAAAATAATTTGCTTCAATTGCCTGATCCAAAGGGAATGTCAGCGTTAACATTCACAGGATTGTAAATTCAATGAACCGGCCTTTCAGCTGCCAAAACCGTGAGAACCCGCTTGTTAAGCGGGTTGTTTGCTTTTTGACCCAAAGTTGAAAATCTTCGCCCCGCTGTGTTAAAGTTAACAATAGCGACAAAAGGTTAAAATTTTGAAACCATTTCAAGTCGAATCGAGTCGATGGATAAAAGGAGATCGGTATGAAAGGTTTTACGGGAAAACGCTGGCAGCTGTGGCGCGTGAACGCTTCTCGGACGCAAGAGCAACACAGCCGCCCGGAAAACGATTCAGAGATATCCGAACCAGAGAGCGGGCGAAAATGGCGTGATCTTCTTATGCCCCGCAAGCTTGTCTTAGCCGGAGCCGCCGTGGTAGTCATTGCCGGAGTGGTCTATTGGGGAGGGCAGCAATACGTCAAGGCGAATACGGTATCCTATTACCGGGTTTACGTCAGCGGGAAGGAAATTGGCACGATCGCAAGCGAAGCGCAATTACAAGCTCTGATTGAACGCAAGGAGCAGGAATATAAGCAAAAATATCCGGATGTGGAGATGGCGGTGAATACCGAGGGCATCACCATTAAGCCGGAGCAGGCCTACAAAGCCGAAGTGGATGCTGAGTCCACGCTCGACGAGCTGTACGGGATGCTAACCGGCTACGCCAAAGGTGTGGAGCTGAAGGTGGACGGCAAAGTGATCGCCGTGGTGAAGGACCAGGCGGCCGCCCGAGAGGTTCTGGACCGGGTGAAATCGACATATGCACCGGATGTGGCTGCCAGCACGCTGGCCGCCAAAGTGAAACGAACCGGCGGCAGCAAGTCAGCTCAAGTGAAGACGAAGGCTTCCAACGCGACGTTGGAAACGGTGGAAATCGCCGAAGAGGTGAATCAAGGAGAGGTCAAGGCCGATCCGAACAAGGTGCTGAGCCCGGAGGAAGCGGTACGAAAGATCCTTCAAGGGGACGAAGAAGCAATTCAATATGAGGTACAGGAAGGGGAT
The DNA here is from genome assembly GCF_025151705.1 of Paenibacillus sp. p3-SID1389. Classification (NCBI taxonomy): domain Bacteria; kingdom Bacillati; phylum Bacillota; class Bacilli; order Caryophanales; family Paenibacillaceae; genus Paenibacillus; species Paenibacillus sp. p3-SID1389. The sequence continues at coordinate 6,283 of NZ_JALXVO010000054.1, forward strand.
ACGATCTCGTCGATCGCGGCCCGTTTTGGTGTGTCTCAGAAGGAGTTGTTTGCGAACAATCCCGGGGTTGAAGAGCTGACGCTGCAAATTGGAACGTTGCTCAACGTGAAGGCGGTGCAGCCGGCCCTAACGGTTCGCACGGTGGAGCATGTGACGGAGGAAATTGTTACTGAACCGCAGGTCATCGTTAAGACGAACGCAAGTATGCGGGCAGGAGAGACTAAAGTGATTTCTCCCGGCTCCAGCGGCCTCAAAACGATGGAGTACCGAATCACGAAGGAAAACGGCATCGTTGTGAATGAAGAGTGGCTGGGACAGGAAGTCACGAAGAAATCTTCGCCAAAGATCGTCGTACGCGGTACGAAGGTCGTGCTGGGCGAGGGCACTGGGCAGTTTGCTTGGCCGGTATCCAGCGCGAAAATGACAAGCAGCTACGGCGAACGTTGGGGACGGACCCACAAAGGCGTCGATTTGGTCTCCTCCAACCGCAGCATTCTGGCTGCCGATGACGGGGTCGTCTCCTTCGTTGGGACGAAATCGGGATACGGCAACTGCATCATCATCGACCACAAGAATGGCTATGAAACGTTGTACGGCCACTTAAGCAAGATCAGCGTGAAGAAAGGTCAAATCGTCGAGAAGGGCGAAAAGATCGGCGTCATGGGCAGCACCGGGCGCTCGACCGGCACGCATTTGCATTTTGAGATCCATAAGAACGGCAGCATTCAGAATCCGTTAAAATATTTATAAGATGCGAGTCCGCCACCCGTAAGGGAGGCGGGCTTTTTTTTGGGACATTGGTCGCCGGCTCCCTTTTTGAGGATTATCCCGTTGCATCAGGAGGTGGAAAAAGTGGAACAGCCCCTTCTCGATCAACCTCGTCTCTGAACAAAAGGGATAATCATGCAAAGCGATGTGAGAAAGGGGCATAAGGGTAGGAGATGAACGCGCGCTGCCAATCGTTACCGTCTCTGAAGATAGCTGATGCGGTGCCAGATATGGTAAGATAGAGGGAGCAAAAGCCCATGGCTGAAAGTTGGGGTGAACTTGATTCATGCAAGGAAAAATTCTGGTCGTGGATGACGAGAAACCCATTGCGGATATTTTAAAATTTAACTTGGAGAAAGAAGGCTACGAGGTCGTGCTTGCCTTCGACGGGATTGAAGCGACCCAGCTGGCCTTCTCCGAACAACCGGACTTGATTCTGCTCGATTTGATGCTGCCCGGCAAGGATGGAATGGACGTGTGCCGGGAGGTGCGGGCGAAGCTTGAGACGCCGATCATCATGCTGACGGCGAAGGACGGAGAGATCGATAAGGTGCTGGGCTTAGAGCTGGGCGCTGACGATTATGTGACCAAGCCTTTTAGTACCCGCGAGCTGTTAGCCCGGGTGAAGGCGCAAATGCGGCGTCAACAGAAGGCAGCTGCGGCGGCTGAAGGTGCGGAGGAAACGAAGCAGGGCATCAGTCTGTTCGAGCTGTTTATCGACACAGATATGTATACGGTCTATAAGAACGGCGAGCCGCTGGACCTGACGCACCGGGAGTTCGAGTTGATGCATTACCTGGTGAAGAACTCTGGCAAAGTGATGACCCGCGAACACCTGCTGCAAGCGGTGTGGGGCTTTGAGTATTTTGGCGATGTTCGCACGGTGGACGTGACGATTCGCCGGCTGCGTGAGAAGATCGAGAAGGATCCGAGCAAGCCGGAATACATTTTGACGCGGCGGGGATTGGGGTATATGATGCGGAGCTCCAAGGCGGGTGGACTCTAGAATGAATCTGCCCTCTTTTTTTCGCACGATCCAGGCTAAACTGATTATTATTTACGTGCTGCTCATCCTGATTGCCATGCAGCTGATCGGGGTGTATTTCGTGAGCGCGATGAAGACCTCGCTGACCAGCAACTTCACCAAGGAGCTGCAGGAGCGGGCGGAGCTGCTCTCCGTGTTGGCGGCACAAAACCTGGGCGTGACTGGAGAGTCGGCGGAGGAATCGTTAGAGAATTTGCGTGTATTGGTTAACAACCTGTTTAATATCGGCGGGGCCGAGATTCAGGTGCTCGATGCGAGCGGCAAGGTGCTGACGACGTCCAAGCCATCCCACGCCGATTACGTGGGCACGAAGAACACGCAGACGGTCGTGAGCCGGGCCCTGCAGGGCATCCGCGATAACGAGGAGTACATCATCGACGAGGACAACGTCCGGAAGAAAGTCGTCGCCAAGCCGGTCGTCAGCGGCGGGAAAATCGTCGGCGCCATTTACATTGCGGCGTCGATGAGCGAGCTGTACAGTACGATGGAGCGGATCAACAATATTTTTATATCCGGGATCTTGCTGGCGTTGGGGTTGACGGCGGTATTAGGCGTGATTTTGGCGCATACGATCACCTCGCCGATTAAGGAGCTGACCCGGCGCGCCACGGCGGTGGCTGAAGGGCAGTTCCATCAGAAAATGCCGGTGCTTGGCAATGACGAAATCGGCCAGCTTAGCAAGGCGTTTAACTACATGACCAGCCGGCTGCGCGATGCGCTGGCGCAGAACGAGGAAGAGAAGGAGAAGCTCGCTTCGATCCTCACGAACATGAGCGACGGGGTGATCGCCACCGACGAGACAGGCCGAGTCATCCTGATGAACCGGCGTGCGAGCGAGATGCTGGGGACGTCGGATACGGATCTCGATCAGGCCGATATCATGTCGCTGATGAACCTGCCGGATGAGGAATGGGACGTGCTGGAGCAAGGAACGATGCACTCGACGATCCTTGAGAATACCGGGCCGGACGGCGACGTCTTCTTGATCCGGGTGACGTTTACGCCGATTCATCGGCGGGAAATCGGGATCATTGGAACGATCGCCGTCCTCCAGGACGTCACCGAACAGGAGAAGCTGGAGGCGTCGCGACGGGAGTTTGTGGCGAACGTGTCGCACGAACTGCGGACGCCGCTGACGACGATCAAGAGCTACACCGAAGCGCTGGAAGATGGCGCGATGGAGGATCCGGAGCTTGGGCCGCGGTTCGTGTCCGTGATCCAGAGCCAAACCGAGCGGATGATCCGCCTGGTCACCGACCTGCTGCATCTGTCGCGGTTCGACTCGCATGAGGCCGAGTTGCGGAAGCAGCCGACGAACGTGATGGAGATGCTGGAGGATGTGGTGGACCGGTTTTCTTTTCAAATGCAGGAGAAAGAGATCAAGCCCACGCTGTTTATCGCCAATGACGTGGATACGGCCTGGATTGACCGCGACCAGATTGACCAGGTGCTGGACAATCTGATCTCCAATGCGATGAAATATACACCGGAGGGCGGCGCCATCGCGCTGGAAGCTCGCTTGACCGAAGACCGTCAGCTAGCCATTTCGGTGCAGGATACCGGAATCGGGATTCCGAAGAAGGATCTGGACCGGATTTTTGAACGTTTCTATCGCGTCGATAAGGCGCGTTCACGGAATATGGGCGGGACGGGCCTAGGCCTATCCATTGCCCGGGAAATTGTACGGGCGCACGGCGGGACCATATCTCTGCAGTCCGAATTGGGCAAAGGCACGAAGGTGACCTTTACGCTGCCGGCGGAGAAGCAAGGAGGCGAAGCGCGGTGAAGGAGAAGGTCAAATCGCTGACGCTGGCCTTGCTGGTCGCGTGCAGTTTGGTACAGAGTTATTTTCTTATCTATCAGTTGCCGGGCAGCAATCCGGTGGTCAAGTCGGAGAGCGACTATATCCGTACGGAGAACATGGGGACAACCCTGGAAGCGGATGTGATGCTCTTTCCGGCGCAAATCGCCGTGCATTTGGGCGAGGAACGGCACACCGTGTTTTATCCGGATTCGACGTTCTACAAGTTGATCTACAACCGGCTGAAGGGCCGCCAGTTCGACGGGTTCCAGCGATACGACATCGATAATATGAATTGGACGGACATTCGCAGCAAGGATATCGGTGTGGAACTGGACTTTGGCGGAGGCGTACCTGTGGAGCTGCTGCAGAAGGTGATGCAGATCGCGCCGGACCCGCTGTTTGACGCGGAGAGCGTTAACCGGCTGATGATCTTTAACTCGGGAAGCGACGATCAGGTGCGCGTGTTCTTCTTTAGCTCGCGAGGCGACGTGGTGTACGAGGCAACCAAGGCCGATTTGACGGTGCAGGACGTGCAGCAACAGGTTGATTTTGGCAAGGATTGGGTGCCGTATACGTTAACGGATGGCTATTATGTCCCCGAGAAGTCGATTGATTTGGTCGAAACCGGCTTGAACATCGGGTTGTATACGACGGAGCAGATGCAGCGAAGCTTGTTCTTTGATCCGAGCATCACCCGGTACATCCGGGAAAAAGACGGCTCCGAAATCTACACGGACAGTAAACGCAGCCTTCAGGTTAAGCAGAACCGGAACTGGATCAACTACACCGATCCGGCGGCTCCTTCAGCGGGCGAGAACAGCCCAAGCAAGAACGTGCTGTCGGCGATTGACTTCGTGAACCAGCACGGCGGCTGGAACGGCAATTACCGGTTGGAGCAAACGACCGAAGGCGTTGAGGAAGACCAGCATCGGGTGGTGTTCCGGCAGTATTACGGAACCGGGCAATTTGGCTCCTTCCCGATCATCGACCTGTCGACGTTCCATTACGGAGCGATCACGCTGGAAATGCGTCAAGGCACAATCACCGGCTATGAACGGTCGTTGATTTACGGCTCCGGCGGCAGCTGGGAGAAGAAAGTCGTCTCTCTGCCCGGCGGCAAGGCGTTGCGGGAGAGCATTGCGGCGCTTAAGGCGGAGGCGCGGATTGCCAACTTATATCCGGCGTACTTGCCTTCTCTCACCGAGCAGGGGCTGCTGCTGAAGCCGACTTGGGTAGTCGAGCTAAGCAACGGCGCGACCCGGGTGCTGAGCTTGGGAGCGGTGGAGAAGACCGGAGCGGATGTGGACACGGGTGCAGGTTCAGGAACGGCTACGAAGTAGTGTGCGTGGTACTCGCGTAAGGTTGGCGCGGATGGGCTTAGAGCCGAGGTAGTGGCGTTGAATGTGCTTCTTAATCAGAGACTTAATCTGAACGAAAGGGGGGTGAACCATGGATTGGGGACGGGCGAAAAACGTGTTGATCTACGCCTTTTTGCTGCTGAATCTGGTGCTGGGCTATCAACTGTGGAACGATCTGCGGGAGCAGGCCGACTCCAACCTGGATATCACCGCCCTGGAAAATAACACGCAGCAGGCGATGGATGAGAAGAACATTCGCGTGCTCGCCAAAATTCCGACGGAGACGCCGGAGCTGCCCAAGATCGCTTACCGGTTCTTGGACGATGCGCAAAGCGGCAAGCTGATCGAGCTGCCGGTGCCGGTGGACAGCAGGCTGATTTTTGCACCGCGGGAGTTAACGGCTGCGTTGAAGGACAGCATTCCGGACATCGGGGATTACCGCTATGACGAAGTGGCGAGCAGCGCAGACGTGTTCGTTCTGCACCCGCTGGTGGACGGGAAATGGCCGCTCTTCAAAATCGAGCTCAAGCTGTTGGGCAGCAATCAGAAGATCATTTCGTACCAGCGCCGTGCGATTGAGATCAGCTATCCGGAGGAAGAGAAGCCACAGCGTGTGCTTTCGGCCTCCAAGGCGCTTGGCAACTTGATCGAGAACTTCCTGCCGGAAGGCTCGGTTGTGACCGAGGTCGAGTTAGGATATTACGGCGAGGTGTTCGATTCGGACGCGCATCTGCCGGCTGCTCCGGCTTGGCGATTTATGCTGGAGAGCGGCAAGGAGTATTACGTGCAGGGCATCAGCGGTGATGTCATTAGTCCGAATACAGAGAAAACGAAGGAGTAATGGGAGATTATGGGGATCCGATTTTCGGTGCTGTCGAGTGGTTCGACGGGAAATGCAACACTGGTGGCCAATGGGGAAGTCACACTGATGATCGATGCCGGCTTTAGCGCCAAACGCATCGAAGAACTGATGATGGAGCGCGGGGTGAGCGGGCAGGATTTGACAGGCATTCTGGTTACGCATGAGCATTCGGACCATATCAAGGGCTTAGGCGCGGTGGCGCGAAAATACAATCTGCCGGTATACGCTAACGAAAAGACGTGGGCAGCCATGGAAAAGGCGATTGGGAACCTCGCAGACGACCAACGCTGTATTCTGGGGACCGGAGAAACCCGCGATTTCGGCTCGCTCCGCGTGGAGTCGTTCGCCATCTCGCATGACGCCGCTGAGCCGGTGGGCTACAACTTTTACGACGGCAAGGAGAAGCTGAGCGTATGCACCGACCTGGGCTATGCCAGTGACAAGGTGAAGGAAGCGATATATGATGCCGATGTGCTGGTGCTTGAGGCGAATCACGATATCGAGATGCTGCGGATGGGACGTTACCCGTGGAACATCAAGCGGCGTATCCTCGGCGACTTGGGGCACTTGTCCAACGACGCGACCGGGGAGCTGATGAGCGAGATTCTGAACGGCCGTCTGAAGCGGACGTATCTGGCCCACCTCAGCCGCGAACACAATATGCTCGATCTGGCTAAGATGGCGGTTCGCAGCGCCATGGAGGATCGCGGCTGCTTCTTCAAGGACAGCGAGTTCAAGCTATGCGATACGTACTATGACCGGCCGACGCCGTGGGATGTGGTGAGCGAGCGGTAGCATATATTGTATATGATTTTTCGAATATAATGTGTTGCGGATAGAGGAAAACGGTGAATTGTATTCGATTTTTCATATAGAATCGGGCCGATTGAGCTTTCGAGGCAAGAATGTGTATGAAAAATCGAATAGATTGGGTTGAAATCGCCGAAACTGGCGAAATGTATTCGATTTTTCGCATACATTTACCGCGTAGACAAGAAGACCGCCTGGTTGGGATGGGATCCCTAGGCGGTCGTTTTTATTATAGCTCCCACCCCGGCAAATACGCCTTGGTGTTGTTCAGCATCGTTGTGAACAGCTCCTCCGCTTGCGAAGGAGTCAAGGTGGAGAGCAGCGGGTCGTTCAGGAAGGCGCGGAAGGCTAAGTCGCGATCCTTGGTTAAGGCTGCTTTCAGAATCGTCTCCTGGTTGTAGACGTGCCGGGTAACCAGATTGTTGATGTCCTCCGGCAAGCTGCCCGCCATCACCGGCTGGACGCTGTTCGCACCGAATACGGCGTTCGTCTCCACGACGGCGTTCAGCGGCAGTGAAGCCACTTGACCGCGGTTCGGCAGGTTGACGTTGGTGATCATCGGGGCGCTGGCACCGGTCAAGCTAAGCAGCATGGCGATCCCTTCCTCGCCGCTGGATTTGAGCGAGAACGTCTCCTCGCCGGCAACAAGACGGCGGCTGCGCTCCCGCAGCTTCTGCAGATTGTTGATCCGCCAGTCGACGGTCGTCAGGCCGAATTTCCACTGCTTTACGTGCTCGGGGCTCCGCAGATACCAGGTGTTTGGCATAAATTCGGCCAAATGTCGGTCACCGGCAGCGGCGATCAGGCCGAAGCGGCGGAACAGGTCGAAATGAATGCGGTTCGCGGATGCAAAGCTGTTGTTCATCCAGTGGTCTTTTTGCCCATGGGTACTAAAGCCTTCTTCGGCATATTTCTCGGCAAAAGCCTGATATAGCGGGAATAGGTCCGTACCGCGATAGGAAGCACGGTCCAGCCAGGTGAAATGGTTAATCCCCAGCACATTTACCTCGATCTCTTGGCGCCGGACACCGGTTACCCCCGTCATGTCCTCCAGCATCTCGGCAAGCAGCTCCTGCGTGCCGAAGACCTCATGGCAGCAGCCGAAGGCTTTGATGCCCGGGAACACCTCGTACAGCGTGCGGGTCAGGACGCTCATCGGGTTCGTGTAATTGATGACCCAGGCGTTGGGGGCATGGTCGCGAATTGCTTCGGCGATTTCTACGTACATCGGGATACTGCGCAGCGCGCGAATCGCTCCGCCCGGGCCGACGGTATCGCCCACAGACTGGTAGATGCCGTAAGCCTCCGGTGCGTGCACGTCGGAGCGCATCTCCTCGAACGTTCCGGGAAGGATGGAGATGATGACAAAGTCGGAACCCTTGAGCGCTTCTGGCAATGTCTGCACCGCTTCGTAACGCCAGCGTCCCACCGCATCAGGATGATCTTGTAAACGGTTACCAATGATCTCATTTGCTTGGGCTGCCTCAAAGTCGATATCGTATAAGGCCACGTGTCCCGAAAGCGCCGGTTCCAGAGCCAAATCGCTCATTAATCCCCAGGCCCAGCCGCGGGAACCGCCGCCGATATAAGCGATCTTCAAATGTTTAACCATTGTGGCTTCTTGCATATCGTTCACTCCCTTGATTGATGTTACAATAAACATAGAGCAAAAATAGAAAAGTTACTGCACGGATTTTGTTAATTTGAGCTGGCATTCTACATTTTTTGCTGTCGAGAGACGAGCGTGTTGGGAGGGGAGCAGAATGACGTTGGAAGGGCAGTTAGCGCCGATTCGCCGGATGCTGTTCATCGAGGCAGCGAAGCAGCCCGGGCGGTTCTCGATGGATGGGGAGCATTTTCACGATGCGTGGGAGATTTATTATCTGGTGTCCGGGGAACGGTGTTATTTCATCAAGGATCAAATCTATCGCATCGGTGCAGGCGATCTGGTGTTGATCCCGGTGAATGTGCTGCACAAGACATCGCCATCGGGGAAGCTGTCGCAGCCCCATGAGCGGATCCTGGTGAATTTCCGTACGGAGGTGGTGAGCGCGCTGCTGCCCGGGAGGGAGGAAGAGCTGGAGCAACTTTTTGCCAAGTATCCGGTTCTGCGTTTAAGCGCCGAGGAGCAGCAGCTTGTGCAACAGCTGTTAGCTCGTATGCTGGCAGAGCAGAAGCAGCAGGCAGGCGGATATGAGGAATATTGCCAACTGCTGCTGGCTGAGTTGCTGCTTAACCTGCTTCGCATGGCGAACGCTCGGCCAAACCATGATGGGGAAGAAGGGGGCGGGAAACGCCCCTACCGGGAAGTCGCTGAAGTCGCCCGCTACATCAATGCGCATTACGATGAGAATCTCAGCTTAAGCGATCTCGCCAATCGATTTCATCTCAGCCCGTATTACCTCAGCCATCTCTTCCCCAGAGTTACCGGGCTGACGCTGGTCGCTTACATTAACCGCGTCCGCATCGAGGAAGCCTGCGCGCTGCTGCGCGAAACGGAGCTGCCTGTGACCGAGATCGCGTACCGCGTTGGCTATCAAAGCGGCACCCACTTTGGCCGCGTGTTCAAGAAGGCCAAGGCGGTGTCGCCGCAAAGCTACCGGCGCGAGCAGCGGATGCTCAGCGGCGGGGCGGGGGTGCGGTAAAAGGGGAGTGGTACAGGTTAACGTAACGACCTTAACCCGCATCATCGCCGCTCTTCACTCGCGCTCGGTCAACGGCCGCTCTTCTACCGCGGGCACGGTTAACTCCACCATCGTGCCCAATCCCGGCTTGCTGCGCATCCGGAAGGTAAATTCGTGCTCATAGGTTAATCTCAAACGCTTGCACGTATTATACAGTCCGACATGCTCCGTCCGCTCCTCGTCGGAATGCAGCCGCTCCACGAGCTGGCGCAGCTCCTCTGGCGGGATGCCGCAGCCATTATCGATTACGGTAATGAGCAGCCGATCCTCCTTCCGCCGGAATTTCACCTTGATCAGGCCATGTCCGTCTTTTTCCTTAATGCCGTGGTAGATGCTGTTCTCAACCAAAGGCTGCAGCACCAGCTTGATCGTGTACAGGCGGGTGATCTCCTCCTCGTAGTCGAACTGGACGTCGAACTTGTTTTTGTACCTTTTTCGCTGGATATTGACGTAGCTGACGGTGTTAGCGATTTCTTCGCCCCAGGTGACGATTTTGGTCGGGTCGCTGAACGAGTAGGAGAGGATATCGGACAAGTCCTCGATCATCTCGCTGGCTTTGTTCGGCTTGCCGGTCAAGGCCACGGACTCCCAATACACCGAATGCAGCGTGTTGTACAAGAAATGCGGATTGATCTGCGATTGCAGCGCGAGCAGCTCCATGACCTGGAGGCGGTATTTTTTCTCCAGCAGCTGGGTTTTGATGTACCGGTGTTCGATAAAATGGGTGATCATGTTCTGGATGATATAGGAGTATTCGTCCCGAACCTTCAAAGGCGGCTTCAACGGCACGCAGCTGTCGTCGGCCGATTTGATCAAGGTGCGAATCATCTTGAGCTGCTTATAGTTGCGGCGGATCAGGTAAAACGTCAACGCAAACCCGCAGGCGACCGCGATCACGGCGAACACCAGCGTGTAGTTGAAAATACGCGTTGGCGTTTTGTATAACTCGCTGTGCGGGATCACCGAGACGTACTTCCACTTGTACCGCTCGGATTCAACTTTGGTCACGTTCACCTTGCCTTGGGGCGTGTCCATATCGAAGAAGGACGCCGGATTTTCGGCAATGGACCGGAGTTCGCTCTCCTGCAGCCGACCGCCGTGATGATTAGAGAAAATAACGTGGTTCTCCTCATCCAACACAAACAGCTGCTGGTCCGGGTACTTGGTGATGTCGTCCAAAATGCTCTCGATATACTTCGGCTTAATGTTCAGAATGATTGCGATCTTTTGCGGCACCAGCACGTTATAGAAGGTGACGATCGGCGTCGCGTCCGATTCGAAATCGTAAAACTTGATGTTCCGCCGCGACGTCCATTTGGCCGGCGGTCCGGTATAGTCCATAAAAGCATCATACCAAGCGGTATCATAAAAATGATCCAGCGTCACCAGTCCCCCCACCGACGACAGGAAACGCTGATACGGGTTGTCGACGTACAGGTAAAAGGATTGGATATACGGTTTCGCGCTCGTAAATCCGTTGAGGAAGCTGGAGATAATCCGGTATGAAGTGGAGCTTTCGTAGGTGTAATGCGGATTTTTCAATACGGCCGAGAGTTCGTTGAAGATCGCGGTATTATCGTAAAGCGCCAGATACAGCGTATCGATTTCGTTTAGGATCATCTCCAGTTGGGTCTGCGATTGATGAAGCAGGAAGCTGCTGTTCTGGTTGATGTCTCGCTTGACGTCGTGTTGTGTCGTCAGGAAGGAAAGCGAGCCAAGCAGGACGATGGGCACGAGCAGCGGAACAAGAAACGCGGTCAGCTGTTTGGCGAAATATTTATCTCTCATGGGCTCGAGGGACCGTTTCGGAATTCGCTGGGCGTTTGACCGTAATAGCTTTTAAACGTCCGCGTGAAGTTTTTGGCGTTGCTGTAGCCGACTTTTTCGCTGATTTCGTAGGTTTTGTAGCTCACGTCCCGAAGCAGAGCGGCTGCCATTTCCATTTTTGTCTGCAGCACGTAGTCGGAGAAGTTTTGTCCGGTTTTTTGCTTGAAAAAGAAGCTAAGATAGTTGGCATTCATATGCACAAGCCGCGCGACCTCCTCAAGGGAGGCATTTTTATAGTTGGCTTTGACGTATTCCTTGATCTTCTGGATAATGAGGCTTTCGCCGCCTTGTCCGGGTGCGGAGGGGTTCGGCCCCAGATCTTGGTTTTCCGCAGCAGCCTCTGCTTCCAGTTCCTCTTTGATCTTGCCGAAAACATCCAATAGCACATGATATTTGGCCGGCTTCAGAATGTAGTTGATGACGCGAAAATGCAGGGCCTGCTGGGCATATTCAAAATCCCGGTATCCGCTGAGAAAGACGACCTTAATCTGCCGCCGGTGGTTGTACAGCTGCTCGGCCAGCTCGATCCCGGACATCACGGGCATCTTAATATCGGTCAGCACGATGTCAACGCGCTCGCCTTCGGCGATCAAACGGAGCGCTTCTTGGCCGTTGTTGGCCTGGCCGACGACCTGAAAGCCTACTTCGTTCCACGGAAAATAACTCGACAACGCTTCGCGCGTCTCCGCTTCGTCATCTACGATTAACAGGTTATACATTCGCTCACCCCGGCTTCTATGAAGTCAAATGTAATGGCATACATCGATTATAGCAGATCGCCCGAAATTGGTTGTAAGCGTTTAAACAACGGACCGCAAACATGTGAAAAAACGATTCTTTTTATAACAAGAAGATACCTTGGAGTAAAATTTCCGCGAAATGTGATACCTTTTTCTAAGGACAGCTACCTTATCGAAGGGCCGAAGCCGATTTTATAATAAAAGCGCTTACAAATTTAGTGAGTCCTAAGGGGGAAATGAATGATGGGAAGAAAAAAAGTTTGGGCGCTGGGCTTGGCCATGGCACTCCTTCTCGCACTTCTGAACGGCTGCTCATCCGGAGGGAACGAGGCGGCAAACAACACCTCCACTTCAGTCAATAACGGATCAAGCGAGAATGCCGGGGATACGGGGAATCCGGTGACCTTGCGTTTCAGCTGGTGGGGCGGCGAGGATCGTCATGCGGCTACGCTGGAGGCGATCGAGGCGTATAAGAAAATCGCGCCCAATGTCACCATCGAGGCGGAATATCAGGGCTTTGACGGATACGAGCAAAAGATCAAAACCCAGCTGACCAGCGGCACTTCGGCTGACATCATGCAGCTCGACCTGCCGTGGGTCCAGGAACTGGTGACGAAAGGCGACTTCTTCGTCGATCTGAAGACGGTGGGAGATTTCGATGCCACGGGGTTCGATCCGACGTTCCTGGACAACTTCGGCGTTTATGACGGCAAGCTGGTGGCAGTGCCAACCGGCGTTAACGCCTACTGCTTGATCATCAACAAGACGCTGGCCGATCAGTTAGGCATCCCGACGGACATTCAATGGGATTGGGATACGCTTTACGAGCAAGGCAAAAAGCTGCATGAAGCCGACAGCGGTAAATACCTGTTGCTGGCCGACCACGCGGCGTTAACCCAGGATTTCCGGACGATGCTGAAGCAGCGTACGGGCGAGCAATGGATCAAAGAGGACTATACCGTAGGCTTTACGAAGGAAGATGCGGTAGCCAGCTTCGAGTGGCTGCAGAAGGCGATGGAAGCGGGGGTGTACCAGCCGCTGGGTGAAGCCGACCTGTTCTTCGGGAAGCTCGATCAGAACCCGAAATGGATCAATCAAGAAATGCCGATGACCACGTCGATGAGCAGCACGCTGCCCACGTTGAAGACGGTACTGCCGGAAGGAACTGAAATTGTAACGGCGCTCCCGGCGATCGCCAAGGATGCCAAAAACACCGGCGTCGTCGTCCGTCCGTCGCAGCTGTTCGCGGTCAGCCAAAAAAGCCAACATCAAGAAGAAGCCGTGAAGTTCCTCAACTGGTTGATGAACGATCCAGAAGCGGCGGTGATCCTGGGCAGTGTCCGTTCGATTCCGCCTGTGAAGTCGTCGCAGCAAGCTGCCGTGGAAGCCGGCAAAATCGATCCGGCGATTACGAATGCGGTGGAGCTGGGGCTCGAGAACGCGGGTCTCGTGGACAACAGCATCTCTAACAACTCGGAGGTTGCAAAAATCCTTGAGGACGTCATTCAGAAGGTCAGCTATAACAAAGCCACGCCGGAGCAGGCCGCCGACGAGCTGATCGCCAGCTTAACGTCCAAATTGGCCGAAATTAAAGACCGTACTCAATAAACAGGTCGTAAGCGGTAGGAGGGAGAGGGTCCGTCATGATTAAACGCAAGCGGAACTATCAGTATGTCGGACTGCTGTATATTTCGCCATGGATCATCGGGTTATTGCTGTTCCAGTTGTATCCGTTCTTGTCTTCGTTTTATTACTCGTTTACGAATTACAACATGGTTAGCGCCCCGACATGGACGGGTTGGGACAATTACGTCAAAATTTTTACGGGGGACCCGGAGTTTTACCAGTCCCTGAAGGTCACTGGCATATACGTGGTGCTGGCCGTTCCGGTCAAACTCGCCTTCGCCTTGTTTATCGCCATGCTGCTAAGCGCGAAGCTGAAGGGCATCAACTTCTTCCGCACGGTGTATTATCTCCCCTCCATCCTGGGGGGGAGCGTGGCGATCTCCGTCCTCTGGCGTTTCCTGTTCATGAAGGAAGGGGTCGTGAACGCCATGTTGGCCCGGCTCCATCTCGGTCCGGTCGATTGGCTGGGCAGCCCGGATGTGGCCCTGTATACGCTGGGCTTGCTGACCGTGTGGCAGTTCGGCTCTTCGATGGTGTTATTTTTGGCCGGTCTTCAGCAAATTCCGAGCGAACTGTATGAGGCCGGATCGATTGACGGCGCCTCCAAAACGCGAATGTTCTTCAAAATCACCATTCCGCTCCTGACGCCTATCGTCTTGTTCAACCTGGTGATGCAGATGGTCAATGCGTTCCAGGAGTTCACCGGTGCCTTTGTCATTACCGGAGGGGGACCGCTGAAATCGACTTATCTGTACGCGTTGAAGCTGTACGAAGAAGCTTTTACTTTCTTCAACATGGGTTATGCGTCGGCGTTGTCCTGGGTGCTGTTCGTGATCATCATGGGCGTGACGGCGGTTATTTTCAAGAGCTCGGGCAGCTGGGTGCATTATGAGGATGGGGGGCGATGACATGAGAGCAGGCGTTAGTTTGAAAAAAACATGGGCGAACTACCTCTTTCTGATCGTGCTCGGTTTCATCATGGTGTATCCGCTGCTGTGGTTGTTCGCTTCTTCGTTCAAGACCAATGCGGACATCTTTGGCTCAACGAAGCTGCTGCCAAGCAGCTACGTGTGGGATGCCTACTCACTGGGCTGGCAGGGCACGGGCCAATACGGGTTCCAGGACTTCTTCGTGAACACGTTTATCTTGGTCGTGCCAACTGTGTTGTTTACGATCCTCTCCAGCGTGTTGGTGGCGTACGGGTTCGCTCGGTTTCATTTCCCATTGAAGACATTGCTGTTCTCCATCATGATCGCCACCTTGATGCTGCCCAACGCTTCGATCATGATTCCCCGGTACATTTTGTTTAATAAGCTAGGGTGGCTGGATTCGTACCTGCCGTTTATCATCCCGGCGGCCTTCGCCACCGGCGCGTTCTTCGTCTACCTGATGATCCAGTTCATCCGCGGCTTGCCTCGGGATCTGGACGAAGCGGCGACGATCGACGGGTGCAACTCGTTTACGGTGTTGACCCGGGTGCTGCTGCCGCTGTGCAAACCGGCGATCTTCTCGGTGGGGATTTTCCAGTTCATGTGGACGTGGAACGACTTCTTCAACTCGATTATCTACATCAGCAGCGTGCGGAAGTTCACCGTGTCGCTGGGGCTGCGCTTGTCGCTGGACGCCTCGTCCGCGGTCTCCTGGAACCAGGTCATCGCGATGTCGGTCGTCAGCATCGTACCGTGCATTCTGCTGTTCTTCCTAGCTCAGAAATACTTCGTTGAGGGGATTTCGACAACGGGGTTGAAGGGGTAAAAAATAAAATCCCCTCCGTCCAAAACCGGAGGGGATAATGACTTATTTAAAGAAGTTCGGCAAATACTCTTTGTTCGCTTCCAGCATTTCATCGAGCAACTTGATGGCGACGCCGACGGATGGAACCAGCGGGGTGACCACGCATTTAACCTCGATGCTGGCGTCGTCCGGTAGAAAATCGAGGATGCCATTGTTAGCCACGTTCAGCGTCTGAATTTCGTTCTTACCGTTATACAGCGAACACATCAGGTTTACCGCGGCCTCCGAGTAGTAAGCACCGCCGCGTTGCTCCAGCTGCTTCGGCTTCTCCTTCAGCTCGACATCGCTGTAGAGCTTGAACCGCTCTTCTTCAACGCGCTTGACGACCTCGGCGCGGTTTTCCCCTTTCTTCAGAGATTCCAACTGCTCCTCGAGCATTTCGTCCGTCATGTAAAAATACTTCAACCAGTGCAGGTGATTCAGGCCAACGAATTCCGCATACACCCGGTCCGGGGTCACGCCGTACTTACTGGATACTCGCTTGATTAAGCCGATTGGAGCGTTACAAAGGCCGATGCTCTTCACGGGACACGGGTTGCAGCTGGCCGCGTTCGTGCCGGTGCCGCAAATCAGGGTTGTCAGAGGAAGGAGTTGGGGATTTACGGCTGTCCTATGTAATGTAAGATCACATCTAAAAAATGAAAAACCAGCCCGTATCTCGCCGTGCTTGGCGGATCAGGGCTGGCTGGTTATCCATTTTAAACGGTGGGATAGGGGGGCGGGGTCATAAATCCGTCGATTTCGAGCGCTTTTTTCTCGATCTCCTCCCGGGTTAAGATGCCCTTCTCTATAAGCAACTCCATGATGGCGCTTAAGGTCACGAGCTGGTGATAATGCTCTTCCTTCATATCCGCCAGCTTGGCGAGCACATTCACTTCGTTCATCGGCGTGGAATAATAGGAATCCATCTGATTACCTCCTTCAGGCAGCCGTGCAAGGCACACGGTTGAATGATTTTTCTTTTGGTCTGCGATGGGTAAAGCCCACGGGATGTGGGTAAAATTGCCGTTTTTTCCCTGATAGAAATCTGCTTCTAAACCATCAAAATATGGTAAAATAAATCTATCAATCTATCGCATTAATATAGTGTAGTCATGGGCAAGGTCAAACATTCCAGTTTTCAGAAAAAAAAGCGGTAAACTTCTCAAATTTCAGGCAACCTATCTTCGGTTCATGACGTTAATAAAATTAAGGATACGCATGAATATGGCTTTGCTGTAATGGCATAAAGTTGAAGGGGATCTTTGCCTGGGGCAGATGGCATGTCGATGCCAGGCCTTTTGGGAAGGCATGATGGAGGGGGAGAATAGAGATGGGATGGTTTGACGATGACTTTTATTCCACCAAGGTTCCGGGGCGTATGCGCTTGTCCGAAGGCGGCAGCTTGCGGCGTTGGCGCGGTAGGCCGCGTAGGCATCGCCTGGAGCTGTCCACGCTGCAGATCTCTTTAATCTCTTCCGTTCTTAGTGCGGTAGTGGCCGTGCTGTTATTCAGTTTTATTACGGGGCTTCCTTCTTCATCGAACCGCCATGTTGCAACCAGCAGTGCGGTGTTGCTCTCGGATGCCGGCGATCCTTATGACCGGATCAGCGCGGCGGCGGCCAAAGTGGCGCCCGCTGTGGTGAGCATCCTCAATCATGGGGAGCTGTCGGATGGCGATCCGGAGCAGGCGGCGCTGGGTTCGGGTGTGATTTTTAAGAAGGAGAAAGGAAAGGCCTTCATTATAACGAATACGCATGTCATTAGCGGTGCAAGCGATCTGGAAATTGTGACGAGCGACGGAGCCTCGCGTAAGGCAGAGGTTGTCGGACAGGATTCGATCAACGATATTGCGGTGCTGGCCATCGACGGACAAGGCATCGATACGGTGATCGAGCTAGGTGATTCGAAGAAGCTGCGGGCCGGAGAAACGGTCATTGCCGTCGGCAATCCGCTGGGCCTTGGAGGGACGCTGACCTCCGGGATCGTGAGCTATACCAGCCGGATGATTCCGGTGTCGCTGAACCAGGATGGCGTGTACGACTGGGAGCAGGAAGTGATCCAGACGGACGCGGCGATTAATGAGGGGAACAGCGGCGGAGCGCTGGTAGATTTGAACGGCCGGCTGATCGGCATCAATACGATGAAGATTTCCGATACGGGCGTTGAGGGATTGGGTTTTGCCATCCCGGTGAATGAAGTGATGAAGACGGTCGACGATTTGCTCCTGCACGGCAAGGTGGTTCGTCCATATATGGGCGTGTACACGTTGGACCTCAACAACCGCTATTCTCCGATCACTGACGAGCAGCGCGAGGATCTCAACCTGCCGAACCATGTCACCGCAGGGGTGATCGTCTTGGAGGCCCATGGCCCAGCGCTGAAAGCGGGACTGAAATTAAACGATGTCATTACCCAGCTCGACAAGCAACCGATCAAATCGACGTTGGAATTGCGCCGGTACTTGTATGAGCATAAGAAGATCGGGGATGAGTTGGAGGTTACGTACTACCGTGACGGCAAGCTGGAGAAAGTGACCTTGGAGCTGACCGATAAGCCGTCGGAGGCGGAAATCGAACAAGGATTAGACGATAACGAATAAACATATTCCATGGAGAGATTCCGAAGTCATGACAGACGTAGATAGAAGCGACTGGAGTGGGGGAGGAATCTCTTTTTTTGCGGGGAGCTGAAGGAGGATGGAGATGAACGGAACCTATTCGTTTTCGGGTAAGGATCGGCGTCACCTGTTAGAGCAAATGGCCAATCCGGCTGAGCCGCTGGACCTGTTGGTCGTGGGCGGCGGGATTACCGGGGCTGGAATCGCCCTCGATGCGGCGGCGCGGGGGATGCGGGTGGGTCTTGTGGAGATGCAGGACTTTGCCGCGGGAACATCAAGCCGTTCGACGAAGCTAGTCCATGGCGGCTTGCGTTACCTGAAGCAACTGGAGATCGGCGTTGTGGCGGAGGTAGGGCGCGAGCGGGCGATCGTCTACGAGAACGGCCCGCATGTGACAACGCCGGAATGGATGCTGCTGCCGATTTATCGGGGCGGGACGTTTGGCCGGTTCAGCACGTCGCTGGGGTTGCGCGTGTACGACTTCCTCGCGGGGGTGAAGCGCGGGGAGCGGCGCAGCATGCTGTCGGCGGCGGAGACGCTGGCGAAAGAGCCGCTGCTGAAGCAAGACGGTCTGCTGGGCGGCGGGTACTATGTGGAGTACCGTACGGACGACGCCCGTCTAACCCTTGAAGTGCTCAAGGAAGCAGCGGCCCGTGGGGCGATGCCGGTCAACTATACCAAGGTGACCGGGTTTCGGTACGAAGGCGCGCAGCTGGTGGGCGCTGAGGTGACGGATCTGGCCGAGGGGCGGACATATGAGTTGCGCGCCCGGAAGATCGTCAATGCGGCGGGCCCGTGGGTGGATGCGCTGCGCGAGATGGACGGGTCAAAGCAGGGCAAAATGCTGCAGCTGACCAAAGGCGTGCACCTGGTGTTCGACCAGGGGCGGTTTCCGTTGCGGCAGGCGGTTTATTTTGATACGCCGGATGGCCGCATGGTGTTTGCGATTCCGCGCGATGGCAAGACCTACGTGGGCACAACGGACACAGTGTACCACGGCGAGATTCATCATCCGCGGATGACGGAGGCGGATCGCGATTATATCTTGGGTGCGATTGACGGCATGTTTCCCGGGCTGGCGATCACGGCGGCGGACGTGGAATCCAGCTGGGCCGGCGTGCGGCCGCTTATCTACGAGGAGGGCAAATCGCCTTCGGAAATTTCCCGCAAGGATGAAATTTGGGAGTCCGCGTCCGGCCTGATCACGATTGCTGGCGGCAAGCTGACCGGCTACCGCAAGATGGCGGAGCTGGTCGTGGACCGCGTGGCCGCCAAGCTGATGCGGGAATACGGCCGGAGCTTCACGCCCTGCGCAACCCGGCTGCTGCCGATCTCCGGCGGGCAGGTGGGCGGCTCGCAGGGACTGCTCGGCTTCGTGGCACGCAAGGCGCTGGAAGCGGCGGAGCGTGGCATCCCGAAGGATCTTGCCGCTAAATGGGCGGCTAGATATGGATCCAACGTGGACCGGCTGTTGGCTTTGGCCGACGATGCTGCGGCTACGGGCGAGCCAGCCGACTCGGCCGGTGCAGCCCGGCTCCCGCTGGAGGTGGCTGTTCCGCTGAGGTATGCCCTGGAAGCGGAGATGGCGATGACGCCGGTGGATTTTTTTGTGCGGAGAACCGGGGCTTTGTTATTTGATATCGCATGGGTACGGCGGTGGAAGGAGCCGGTCGTCGATGCGATGGCCCGGTATTTCGACTGGCCGGAGGACGTGAAGCGCCGGCGGGCGGAGGAGCTGGAGCAGGCGTTGACGGAGGCGGTTTTTCCCGTAAGTGAAGAGTAAATCGTTTATTACAGGTGCAAGGATTTTGCCCTCGATCTGTCGAAATACATCCAAGAGAGCAAGCAAAGAGATCGAAGATGGAAAGAGGGCAGGGGTTCATGAAGAATGGATGGAAGCGCGGGATTCGCGGATTGGTGATTCTCGCGGGGTTAGGAGCAGCCTGGTTGGCTGCGGGCTCAGCGGTTCAAGCGGCTGCGGTGGACTTTAAGGATGTACCGGCATCCCATTGGGCTTATGACAAGATCATGTGGGCGAAGAACAACGGTGTGACCGACGGGTATCCGGACGGCACGTTCCGCCCGGCACAGTCGGTGACGGAAGCGGAGTTTCTGAGCATGCTGGTGCGGGCCTATCCAGAGATCAAGCTGGATAAGGTGAATGAGCAGGAGGCCTGGTATACGCCTTATTACAACTTGGCCTTCGAATTGGCGTGGCCGGTTAGCGACAAGCCAAATGAGCCGATTACGCGCGGATCGGTGGCTCGGTTGATGGCGGCTTTTTACGGGCAGAGCTTGAGTGAAGATGAGGCGGTACAGTGGATCCTTGCTCAAGGCTTGGCCCAAGGGAAGAACGGTGCCGGCGTAGAAGGCTTCGCGCCCAAGGACGCGGTGTCGCGGGCGGAAGCGCAGACGTTCCTGTATCGGCTCAAGCTGACGCTGCCCAAGGCGACAAGCCCGGATCTGATCAAGCCGGAGATCCAGCTGCAAGGCGTGAGGATCGGCGATTCGACGGACCGCGTGATCGAGCTGCTCGGCGAGCCGGCGCGTAAGGATGCGACCAACTACGGACTGGAATGGTACATCTATAATAAGGATTACAAGCATTATACGCAGGTTGGCGTAGCGGGCGGCAAGGTCGTTGGCTTGTTTGGCAATCATGACGAGTGGCAGTTTGCTCCCGAGGCCGAGAAAGGGCTGGAGAAGTTGCGGAGCAGCCTCGCGGCAATCTGGGACAAGAGCGAGCACCCGCCGCGAGAGTATGTGGAGACGTATACGCCGAGAGGGTTGTACATCAATCTGTACCTGGACAAGCACGAGAAGTACCGCGTGGACGGGGTGCTGCTGATGGACAAGAAGTTTACGGAGAGCCATGTGTACGCCCCGAATACTCCGGAGTCGCTGAAGGCGACGGAGCGGGAGATTTTTGACCTGACCAATGCGTTTCGTGCGCAACGAGGCTTAGGCGTGCTGAGCTGGAATGAATCGGTGGCTGAGGTGGCTCGCGCGCATAGTCGGGATATGGCGGAACGGAATTATTTTGAGCATGATAATCCTGAAGGGAAGTCGGCCGGCGACCGCATGATGGCTCGCGGGATTCCGCAGTTCCGGGCTTGGGGCGAAAATATCGCCGCCGGTTATCTGGATGCGATCGACGGGCACTATGGCTGGCTGAATTCCTGGGGCCACCGGGAGAATATGCTGGAGCCCGTGTTTACGATGCTGGGTGTTGGTGCGGTAGACGGACTTAGCAGCAGCGATTACAGAACGTACTACACGCAAAACTTCTATACGCCGCTGTAAGCTTGGCTAAGCCTGGCCGGGTCTGCTCGGTTGTCAGAGTAAGATCGTTGGTTTTTTTGGCCAGTAGGGGGAGGAACCGCTTGCCGGAAGTGACCGGGGCGGTTCCTTTTTTGTACGGAGTATGGTAGAAAAGATAAAGGATAACCTGTTAATACGTAAGTCGGCCGCAGGAGTGCGGTACAGAGAAAGGATGCTTTGACTATGTACGTCGTTTGCAAAGATCATGTGGAACTGGCCATCGATATGTTCGTGGATGAGTTTGAGGATGCCCCGGACGTGGTCGATTTGGAGCACACCAAGTTTATTGATTGGGAGCCGCCGGTAAAATGTCAGGAATGTGATCAGGAGGCGCGGTTTTTGGTGGTGTAGTGCGGGTGCAGATGCAGGTGCGGTACACAACTGAATGAGAGACGAAGAACGGGGCGACGGCATGGGATGGCTGGCCCCGCTGTTTTTTT
>NZ_JALXVO010000055.1:0-27489 GCF_025151705.1 Paenibacillus sp. p3-SID1389
TAAGTGATTTTGTAGAGATGGGTGGATTTTTGTCGATAGGGCTTTAGTCCCAAAAAAATACCTTAAACCTTAGGATTTATAATGCAAAACCCTAAGGAAGATAGTAAAATAGAGATATCAGACAAGATCGGATATGGCGGAGATGGACAAGCTTGAACTTCAGGACAAGAGCTTGTCCGTTTAATATTTATCGCAGAAGGGTTACAATTCCAACGCAGCATATAAAGGAGCTTTTTTATGGCCGATCAATCCTTGGGTCAGCCGATGCTGAACCTGAATAACGCTTCCGGCCTGCCGCGGCTTGATGATGTCAACGATTATACCGATTGGCTGCGGCAGCTAGATATTAACGCCCACGATTTTCCCTACATCGATTCCATATTACAACAGGGATTTGCGGAATGGCGCAAACAGATCAGCGATATGCCGGAACTCGGCGAGGCTGATTTCTTCCTTGCCGGCAGCCGCGGCGAGAAGCTGCTTGCCGATTCGTTGAACCCGCGGCAACCGCTAGAACGTTCCTGGCCTAGCGGAATGGAAGAGGTCATCAAGCAGAGCTTGTATGAGCGCAAAGCCATCGCAGCCCAGAAGGCCGACGGAGTTTATGCGGCTGTACCGGTGTATACACGCATTCATGGCGAGTTGTTTGCGGTGTTTGGCTGTCTCATGCGTGAGAGCTGCACTTCAGAGGCGATCTTGTTAGCCAAGATGGCGGCCCGGCTGTTTCAAACCTGTTTTTATCGTTGCTTTGAGGGAATGTTCATTACGGATTTGGTCCGCATCCAGCAGCAAGCCAAGCGGGAGGAGCAGCGCCGCTCTAAGCTTTTTCAAATGGTGCAGAAGCTTCATGATAAGATCGACGTGGATTCGGTCCTGACCGAGGTGTTCGAGCGGGTGTCCGGCATGTATCCGAATGCCCGTCTGGAGTTGCTTATGTCTCAGGATCATGTAAGTCTCGATCCGCGGGTTAAATCGTTTCAATTGCTTGGACAAGGCGATGAGCTGCTCGTGAGGGCTTTCATGGAGGGCAGAATGCAGGTCAGGGAAACCGTGGATCCGAAGGGAGAAGGCGAAAGAAATTTGGAAATCGCCGTACCTCTCAGTGGCAAACAAGGGGTGTACGGGGTTTTCCACTTGCGCATCCAGCGTGAGGAGATCGATGATGTGGATTTGCAGCTGATCGGCATGCTGGCCGATACGGCCGGCACGGCATTTGAGAACGCGAAGCTGTATGAACAATCGAATTTGCTGATCAACGAGCTGAGGCTGATCAATGAATTAACGAAACGGCTGAATCAAAGTCTGCGGCTCAAGGAAGTTTTCCAATTTGCAACCGAAGAGTTGCTATCGATTTTTCAGGCGGAGTATTGCTGTATTTCCCAATTAAACAAAGAGACAGAAACGTTCGAGATTGTGTCCAGCAATGTTCCGGGGCTGTCGAAGGAGCATTTTCCGAAAAACTATGGATTCAGCGGGCTGGTATATTCCACGCAGGAGCCGATCATTCTGTCGGACTTTCAAGCCTATGGGAAGGTATCCTCGAGATTTATGGAGGAGACGAACTCCCGCTCGCTGATCACCGCACCTTTGTTCGTCCGGGGAGAAGTGAACGGGGTGATCATGCTGGCGCACCGCAAGACCCGCTTTTTTTCTTATGATAATTACAAGCTGCTTCAGGTCTTATCCTCACACATCGGTCTTGCAATCGCCAACGCGTCGCTGCATGCGGAGGTACGCCGGATGGCCAATCGCGATATGCTGACTGGACTTTACGCCCGCCATTACGTCGATGATGCGATCCAGGAATTCCAGAAGAAAGACACGAACGGTTCCTTAATCATCGTGGATATTGATCAGTTTAAGCAGGTCAACGACACGTACGGGCACCAAACCGGGGATAAAATCCTGAAGCAGGTGTGCGCAATCGTCAAGAGCTCAATCCGCAAGACAGATATCGCCGCCCGCTGGGGAGGCGAAGAACTGGCGGTGTACCTGCCCGGTGCAAGCGCTGAGAACAGCTACCAAATCGCAGAAACGATTCGGCTGCGCGTCGCGATGGATACCGATCCGCCGGTGACCGTCTCATGCGGTATTGCTGAGTGGGTAAAGGGCGATGAGAAGCTTAGCGTGGAGTCGCTTTTCTATGAGGCGGATATGGCGCTGTATAAAGCCAAGAACAACGGGCGGAACCAGACGCAAGTCGGATCCAGAGAGGACGCCCCCTCCTCGTAAATGGTTGCTTCATTGGTATAGAACGCTCTCGACCGGACATATGGACGGCGGGAGCGTTCTTTTTTGGGTTGCCGGTCGAACCTGCGAATAGAGTGACCGTCCCTGTGGCAGGATACTGCTAGAACTAGCAAAAGGAATGATCCGGTGGGGAACCGGATTTATTTTTTCAGGCGGGGGCTTGCATATGAAGGGGATATCACGGAGAAGGCCAACGTATAAATATCGGTTAGGGAAGATCATCTATGGCCTGCTAGTCACGCTAATCTTGGCGTCGTGCGGGATCAACGAAGCGAGGACGCCGGAGCAGTGGTTTGACTTCACCTGGTCCGGGCTGGCGGGATGTGACGCGTTAACCTTTCGCGGCTTAGCCGCCTTGCAGCGCGGAAACGGGCAAGGGCTGGAGGAGAGTTTCAGTTATACGGGACGTCTTCAAGAGCATAGGGAATTAAGTATCCGAGGCGAGCCGATGGGTCAGCGGGCGGGATACCCTGCAGGCCATCTGCAAACGGCGGGATTAGCAGAGCCGAATGGCTGGGAAGCCAAGCTCCGGTTAGAGCACGGGAACTGGCTGGTGCAATCCGATGACCACAATGCGCTGCTGCAAGGGGTGGTCCGTCTGAACCCGCTGGAACAACTAGAGGAGATTCGAATGGCCGCTAAGAAAACGATCA
This sequence comes from Paenibacillus sp. p3-SID1389, assembly GCF_025151705.1. Lineage (NCBI taxonomy): Bacteria > Bacillati > Bacillota > Bacilli > Caryophanales > Paenibacillaceae > Paenibacillus > Paenibacillus sp. p3-SID1389. The sequence continues at coordinate 2,904 of NZ_JALXVO010000055.1, forward strand.
CTTCCGAGAGCGGTGCTGCACGGGGGACGAAGGTGCTTCGGATCGAGATGGATCCAGCCGAAGCTACCATGCGGTTAAAGGATCGCTTGCTGTCGGAAATGGAGCTCACGCGTGAGGCCGGGCTGGCGCAATTAGAACAGGTGCCGGCTTCACAGAAGGAGCAGCTGCGAAACGAGTTGTCGCAGATCTGGACGACGGGCAGCAAGCAGTTAGCGGTCATGCTGAAGCAAATGAAAGCGACCGTCGTCTACCATTTGACGATTGACCGCAAATCGGGATTACCTTCCAGGCTGACCTCGGAGACGACGTTGAATTATTTGTCACCCAAAGGCGTGCCGCAGCGGGAGGTGCTGCGAACCGATAACCGGTTTGAGGGTTATCAGTAGGCGTGAGTGACATCCTAGGTTAGGCTGACTTTCCGACCCTATCGTGCTACAATAGCAGAAGAATTAACCAATGGTTAAACCAATGGGGTGTTTGGACGGCCGGCACGGGTTGTAATACCAAATCCCACAACGAATATTGAGGAGAGTGTGAAGCCAGATGCGAGATCCTAGAATTCAGAAGCTGGCGGAAAACCTGGTTGGTTATTCCGTAAATGTACAACCGGGAGAGAACGTCCTGGTCGAAATGATTGGCGATGAACGTGATTTGCTGAAAGCGGTCGTGGAAGAGGTTGGGAAGAAGGGCGGGAACGCCTTCGTTGAGATTACTGACCGGGCTGTACAACGTGCGCAATTGAAATACGCCACGGAAGACGGCATCAAAACCTGGGCGGAATACGATTTAAAACGGATGCAAATGATGGACTGTTACATCGGCATTCGTGCGGGTTCTAACGTCAACGATCTGTCCGACGTACCCGAAGATAAGATGAAGCTGTACAATTCGCTTTATTCCCACCCTGTACATAGCGAACAACGGGTGAAACGTACGAAATGGGTGGTGCTCCGTTATCCGAACGCCAGCATGGCCCAATTGGCCAATACGAGCACGGAAGCGTTCGAGGATTTCTATTTTGACGTATGTAACCTGGATTATGCCAAAATGGATCGGGCGCAAGATGCCTTGGCTGATCTGATGAACAGAACGGACAAAGTCCGGATCGTTGCTCCGGGCACCGACCTGACCTTCTCGATTAAAGACATTCCGGCGGTCAAGTGCTCCGGTCAAAGGAATATCCCGGATGGCGAAGTCTATACGGCTCCGGTCCGCGATTCCGTAAACGGCACGATCAGCTACAATACGGCTACGCTGTACAACGGAGTTACGTTCGAGAATATCAAATTCCGCTTCGAGAACGGTAAGATCGTTGAAGCTACGAGCAACGACACGAAACGGATGAACGAAATCCTGGATTCGGACGAAGGGGCTAGATATATCGGGGAGTTTGCGATCGGATTCAACCCGTATATTTTGCATCCGATGAAGGACATCTTGTTCGACGAGAAAATTGCGGGCAGCCTTCACTTTACCCCAGGTCAAGCTTATGAGGAAGCCGATAACGGCAACCGTTCCTCGATTCACTGGGATCTTGTGCTGATCCAGCGTCCGGATTACGGCGGCGGAGAAATTTATTTTGACGATGTACTGATCCGTAAGGATGGCATTTTTGTGCTGCCTGAGCTTGAGGGATTGAACCCGGAAAACCTGAAGTAATCAGAAATCCTCCTTGCTAGGAAAGCGGATTCAATGTATGATTGAAGTATGTTATTTCCAATGTTAAAGACGGAGGGATCCTATGGCCACGAACAATGAAGCGGTAGTCGAAATTGCCCAAACAGCAGGCAAGTTCACTTCTTCCATTGTGCTTCAAGCGGACAATAAGTACATCGATGTAAAAAGTATCCTCGGCCTCTTCACCACGCTCGTAAATACGAAGAGCTATGAGCTTCACGTTCACGGACCGGATGCGGAAGAAGCGAAGAAAGCCGTAACCGAAGTGTTTGCGAAACACGGGTTGGACGTCAAAGTTGTTGCCGATTAATGTCAATGAGAAACACTCCCGACTTAGGTCGGGGGTGTTTTTTAATGCCTGCGAACAGCGGTACTCAGCGGTTTTTCATAGATAGGTTAATTTAAGCAGGTTCTTGTATTGGCTTTCGATTTCGTCTAATATTAAGATTAGAGATGAATGGTAGGCGATTTTGGACATAGGGGGGAAGAAGCATGACTTCATCTGAGTTGCAGGAGCAACTAAACCTGAAGGCACTTAATCTTCTGAAAGAAGATGCAGATAAAATTGAGAAGCTGATCGAAGTACAGATGGAGAACTTGGCCACACGTTATTGCCCTCTCTATGAGGAAGTGCTGGATACCCAGATGTATGGATTCTCCAGACAAGTAGATTACGCAATTCGCGTCGGACTTATTCAAGAAACGGTAGGTAAACAAATCCTCAGCAGATTGGAACGTAATTTGGCCTCGCTGTATGAAGCCATGAACAATAGACAACAGTAAGGCATTTGCTGTTGCTGCTAAATAATACAAGCGTATGCTTCGGAAGTTGCCGAAGACATACGCTTGTTTTGTTGTTGAGGGTTATACGAGATAAAACGAAACGCCGAGAATCATATAGACCGCCAGCAGCAGTACCCCTTCAAACCAGTTGGTTTGGCCGTCCTGCGTGATGGATTTGGCGATAAATACCGAGACGCCAATCGCGGCCAACTCGATGACGGTAAATACGATATCCATCGGCTTGCCAAACAGATGGCTGACGAAGATGAGCACAGGAGCCACGAACAAAGCGATCTGCAAGCTAGAGCCGACGGCGATTTCTACGGCTGCCCCGATTTTGTTCTTCATCGCCAGCATGATGGCAGCGCTGTGTTCGGCGGCATTACCAACGATCGCAACGACAAAGGCACCGACGAACAACTCGCTCAGACCGAAATCGGCGGTCAGCGTGTCAAGCGTATGTACCAACCATTCGCTGACGAACGCAACCATAACGGTAGCGATCACCAGATATAAAATCGACTTCCCCTTGGACCAGGCCGGGGCATGTTCATGCGGAAGCTCTTCCGCGTCCTTCTCGCTGATATCTGCCAGATGGTTCTTGTGCGTGATCATGGAGAAGATCAGCCAGAGGATATAGGCGACAATCAGAACGCCGGCAACAACCAAACTGAGCGCGAAACGATCGTCCTCGTGCAGCACGTGGGTTTGCAGGAAGATCGCCGGGACGAACAATGCGATGATCGCTACGATCATCAGCGAGCCGTTCATGCCGGCTAACGTGACGTTATATTTTTGCACCTTGTGCTTTAAGCCTCCCGCAAACAAGCTGAGCCCCAGCACGAGCAGCAGGTTGCCGATGATGGACCCGGTAATACTGGCCTTCACCATGTCGAACAGCCCTTCGCGGACCAGCATGATGGCGATAATCAATTCGGCCGCATTACCGAAGGTGGCATTTAGGAAGCCGCCCAGGCGTTGACCCGCGTAATGCGCCACGCTCTCCGTTGCCCGGCCGAGAAAGCCCGCGACAAGAATGACGGCGATCGCGGAGATGACAAATTCTAACGTTGCTGACCAGTGCGCGTAATGCCCCATGGCGCTAAGTGCAAAGAAAATCAGCAACAATGCGGGTGAAATAAACTTTTTCATGGAACACCTCGAGTTAGTCATTTTTTGGCAATAAACTGAATGTAACAATTTTACTCAAAATTAATCGAAAGGTCTACATTTGCTTTAATACGACTTCCGATTTACAATGAAATTAATGAGGTTGAAGGAGGAATGACCATGACCGAACAACTGCAGTTGGATAGCGGGCAAATTCGGATTTCAGACGATGTTGTCGCCAAAATCGCCGGAATGGCTGCTCTAGAGACACCGGGGATTGCCGCGATGTCCGGGGGGCTTTCCGAAGGTTGGGCTAAACGGTTAAGCGGCAAAAATGTGCAAAAGGGCGTCACGGTCGAAGTTGGTCAATTGGAGGCGGCAATCGACCTGCGAATTATCGTGTTATATGAGACGCCGATCCACGAAGTTTGCCGGATGCTTCAGCAAAATGTTCGAGAAGCGGTAGAGAGCATGACGGGACTTAAAATTGTAGAAGTGAACGTGAAAGTCGAGGGCGTGGCGTTTAAGGACGATGAAATCTGATCGCCCCTTCCTTGACCTTCTGCAGCATACCTGAGTTTCGCTTTCGGCCTCGAATGACCGGATTGCTGGCATATGCAGTAAGCATAAAGAAGACTACGGAGATCATCACTCCGTAGTCTTCTTTTGTTAGCTTCAAATTATAAACCGCGCCGGGCTTCTCTGCGCAGTTCGAACGGCGTTGGTTCGCGGATGATCACCGATTTGGTGCGTTCCTGCTTCAATGGCAGAGATGATTCGCGCGAAATGCTAAGCACAATGCCCATCGAGACCATCATAACGAGCAGCGAAGAGCCGCCGTAGCTAATGAAGGGCAAGGTGACGCCGGTCACCGGAATCGTGTTGGTGACGCCGCCGATGTTAACGAACGCCTGGATAGCGATCAAGCCCATAATCCCAACCCCAACTAACGTGCCAAACGTGCTTTGGCAGCGCAGCGACACGAGCAGCCCGCGCCAAATGAAATAAATATAAAACAGCAGGAAGATCAACGTACCGATAAACCCGAATTCTTCGCCGATGACGGAGAAAATAAAATCGTTATACGCATTCGGCAAATAATGCAGCTTCTGAATGCCTTGTCCGAATCCAGTACCGGTTAGTCCGCCATGGCCAATCGCGGTGAGCGATTGAATCAGGTTGTAGCCGGTTCCTTGCGTATCATGCCATGGGTCGAGGAAGGCTTCGATCCGGCCCATCCGATAATCGCTGCTCGCAGCGACGGTGGGATCGGGCGGATTGATCTTGTCCCACAACGCTTCGACGCCTAGCACGATGCTGGCACCTAATATGAGCAACCCAATGGAACCGAGAATGTGCTTCAAATTCGCGCCGCCGGCGAAAATAATCAGCCCGGCGGTAGCCACAAGAATCAGACAAGAGCCAAGGTCAGGCTGGAGCATGATCAAGCCGGCGACAAAACCAACGATGACCATGACCGGGATATACCCGGTTCTTAGATCCCGGAACCGCTCGCCTTTCTTGGAGATGAGGGCCGACAGGTATAAGATCGTCGTGATTTTAGCAAGCTCCGTCGGTTGAATCCCGAGCGTACCAATCGTGAACCAGCTGGTCGCGCCATTGATGCGTCCGCCGATAAATGGTACAAGCAGCAGCATAATGATGGCCAGGATGAACACAGGGATAAACAGCTTCTTATATTTCTCGTAAGGGATATTCATCGTCACGAACATGCCGACTAACCCGATTAAGGCGAATATAATCTGCCGTTTCGTAAAATACATCGGGTCATAACCAAATTTGGCATCAACCAGCGTGATGCTGGAGCTGGAGCTGAACACCATAACGATTCCGAAACCGGCCATCAGCAAGGTTAAGATGAGCAACTGAAAATCGGGGGCTCCGCGTCTTGGTTTCTCTGTGCCTTCTTTCATCGCGTTACCGATTAGGCCTCAAGAAGTTCCTTTAATTCCGTCAACTTATGATTGGCGGTCTTCATGACCATCGCAGGAATCTCCGATTCATACTCCAAGCCGTGCGGAAAAGTGGCCCGCCCCATATAGACCGCTTCGATTGCCAGTACCGTGTCTGGACGTTCCAGTTTGCCTTCTACCACCCGTGTATTGATGCGGAGGTAATAGTCGCTGTTATTATATTCAATTTTATAATCGTATGTAGCGCGGTAATATTCCCATTGCCAACGGATGAAGCCTACCTTCTCCGCAGCTTCGTCTAAGTAAGCCAAATCGCTTTGCAGTCCGTCCAATCCGGTATTTTCTACGATCATTGTAAAGAGTGCCCCCTTCAAAATATTGGTCCAAAGTTCACGGATCGATTCAAATGTGAACTTTTTTCATCAAAGTTATCACACTTATCCCCATGATATTATGTTTCCATCGGTTGTGCAAGCATGGGAAAACCTCGCAAATCAGCGGCTTTCCTTAAGGTAAATCTGAACGAGTCACCCGTTTTCTGCTACAATAAGCTAAACGAGATCGTGGAAAGAGGAGTGGGACGATGGAGGAGAAGCTGTTAAGCGATTTGTTTCCATCCATGGTGGAGCGGCGGCGTCATTTTCACCGCTATCCGGAGCTTTCCTTCATGGAAAAGGAGACTTCAACGCTGGTCGCCGATAAGTTGCGGGAGCTGGGGATCGAAACGACAACTAATGTCGGCGGGTTTGGCCTTGTAGCCCGCATCCGGGGAGAGCTTCCCGGCAAAACGGTGGCGCTTCGGGCTGATATGGACGCGTTGCCAATCCAGGACGAAAAAACGTGCGAGTACGCCTCTCAGCACCCCGGCGTGATGCACGCCTGCGGTCACGACGGCCACACGGCAACGCTGCTGGCACTGGCGGAGTACTACAGCCGCACCAAAGCGAAGCTTCGCGGGGAGATCCGTCTGATCTTCCAGCCGGCGGAAGAGGTTTGCCCGGGAGGGGCGAAATCGATGATCGAGGAAGGTGCGCTGGACGGCGTGGACGTTATTTACGGAGTGCACCTGTGGACGCCGATTCCGGTCGGCACGGTGGCGAGCGCACCGGGACCGTTGATGGCTTCGACCGACGAGTTCTTCATCGATGTGCAGGGACGCGGGGGGCATGGTGGCATGCCGCATAAAACGGTGGACAGCGTGGTGGCCGCTTCGTCGCTTGTGCTGCAGCTGCAAAGCGTGGTGAGCCGCTCGGTGGATCCGCTGGACCCGGCCGTTGTGACGATCGGCTCGATCCAGGGCGGCACGGCGCAGAACATCATCGCCGACCGCTGCAGATTGTCCGGCACGGTCCGCTGCTTCCGCGAGGAGACGCGGGAGCTCATCCGCGAGCGGATTCATGTGTTGGCCCAAAGCACGGCGGAAGCATACGGTGCGAAGGCGCAAATCAACTATATGATGGGCTACCCGAGCTTGGTGAACGATGAAGGTGAATACCATCGTTTTACGAAGGTGGCTCCGGGGGTGTTCGGACTGCGGGCCGAGCTGTCGCCGAAGATCATGCCGGCGGAGGATTTTGCCTACTATTTGCAATGGGTTCCGGGCTGTTTCATGTTTGTTGGCGCGGGAAATCCCGGCAAGGGCGCAATGTATCCGCACCATCATCCCAAATTTGATATCGACGAAGACGCCATGCTGCATGCGGCGGGGCTGCTGGCGGCGATGGCGGAATCCTATCAGGACGAACACGCATAATCGGATTCCTACTTTGGCACGCTATGTTCAAAGGAGGGATTTATGTTGAGAAAAGTTAGCGAGATTATGACCCAAAACGTCGTTACTGTGACGCCGCAGGATAATGTTTACGAAGTAGCGGTTAAAATGAAAGAACACGACACGGGTTTCATTCCGGTAGTTGAAGGCGGAGATAAGCTGATTGGCGTCATCACAGACCGGGATTTGGTGATCCGCGGTATCGCCGAGAAGCGTCCCGGCTCGACGGCAGTCTCCGAAGTGATGACCAAAGGGATCAAAACCGCTTCCCGCGACATGTCGGTGGACGAGGCCGCAGAACTGATGGCCGAGCAGCAAATCCGCCGGCTCCCGGTATGCGAAGGGGATCGCTTGATCGGGATCGTATCGCTTGGCGATTTGGCGGTACGTAATATTTTTGCCGACAATGCCGGGGAGGCTCTGTCCGAAATCTCGGAGCAGGTACATTAATGACGAAGAGAAAGTAAGCGGGAGAGGTTCGCAGCCTTGGCGGCGGACTTCTCTTTTTGCTGGTTGCAAGAGGCTGATCTAAAGGAGGGCATAACCGATGATAGAAACGGGAGCATGTATCGTTCAGCGAGATTTAACGGTGCTGCTGGAGAAGGAGCATCCCGGCTTCGAAACGGCGCGGGAACAGTTGTCCCATTATGCCGAGTTGGTGAAGAGCCCGGCTTATTATCATACATATCGAATTACTCCGCTCACATTATGGCATGCCGCTTCCTGCGGGATCGATGCGGATCGAGTGCTGGAAGAACTTCAGTCTATGGCCCGATATGGACTGCCGAGCGGCGCGGCTGAAGACATCCGCAACTGGATGGGAAGGTTCGGGCAGCTGAAGCTGCGTCCGGTTCCAGGTGAATCGGACCGATTGGAACTGGAGTACGTTGGAACCGAAGAAGAGGGTTTTCTGGAGCAGTTATCCCGACAACTGGATTTACCGGCGGGGACTTGGAGCCTGGTGGACAAGCGCCATCTCCATCTGCCGGCCGCATGGCGCGGCAACTTAAAACGAGAACTTGCCCGGCTGGGTTATCCTGTCCTGGACGAAGCAGGCTACCACCAAGGCCGCAACCTGAAGTTTGCTCTCCGGGAGGAACTGGAAGGAGGAAGGCCGTTTCGGCTCAGACCGTACCAACAGGAAGCGGTCGCTGCATTTGCCGGCAAGGCTGGTGAAGGCGGAAGCGGTGTTGTCGTACTTCCCTGCGGAGCGGGAAAGACCGTAGTTGGACTGGCCGCCATGGAACGGTTCCAGTGCGAGACGCTGATTTTAACCTCCAATGTGACCTCGGTACGTCAATGGATTTCCGAAATGATTTCGAAAACGACTTTGCCGCCGGAAGCGGTTGGAGAATATTCAGGAGAGAAAAAACAAGTCAAACCGGTGACGGTTTCGACCTATCAAATATTGACCCATCGAGCCCGCAAAGAGGAGGGCTTCAAGCATATGTCCCTGTTCCAAGAACGGGATTGGGGATTAATCATTTACGATGAAGTTCATCTTCTTCCGGCGCCGATTTTCCGGGCAACCGCCGATATTCAGGCGACCCGTCGGCTTGGGCTGACCGCCACCCTGATTCGCGAGGACGGTTGCGAGCGGGACGTCTTCTCCTTGATCGGACCCAAACGGTATGATGTCCCATGGAGAACGCTTGAAGAGAGCGGTTTTATCGCGCAGGTCGATTGCCAGGAAATCCGGGTGGCGATGCCCGAGCCACAACAGAATCAATACGCCCGGGCGGAAGGGCGGGAGAAGTTTCGAATCGCCGCGGAGAACCCGTATAAGAACGAGATCGTGCGGCGATTGCTGGACCGGCATCGGGACCGTCAGGTACTGATTATCGGGCAATATTTGGATCAGTTGCAAAGCATCGCCGCGGAACTCCACGTTCCGCTCATTACCGGGAGTACGCCGCAGGCGGAACGGAGCAGATTGTTTCAGGCGTTCCGCGAAGGGGAAATTCCGGTTCTGGCCGTGTCCAAAGTAGCCAATTTTGCGGTGGATTTGCCGGATGCGTCGGTGGCGATTCAAATCTCCGGCAGCTTTGGTTCGCGTCAAGAGGAGGCGCAGCGTCTCGGACGGATTCTGCGGCCGAAGCGAGACGGCGGCAGGGCTTATTTTTATACCCTCGTGTCGGAGAACACCCGCGAACAGGAATTTGCCCTCCGGCGGCAATTGTTTTTGCTGGAGCAGGGTTATGAGTATGCCGTGCGGCGCGAGCAGGAGGGGATCGAAGCATGAGCAGGCGGTCGGAAATGCCAGCTTACGAAGATTCTTTGATAGATGGGCCAGTTAGGGAGCCATTAAACGAAGCGGAGATGGAGGCGCTCCGGCTCCTGTTTCGGCGTTATGCAGGACAGCCGTTTCGGCTGGAACAAGCTAACGCCGCCGCGGCTGGCAGCTTGAGCGGAGCCGACATTCGCGCTGCATTGCCGGTGCTCCTGCGCTCTGGAGAAATCGCTGCGGTACGCAAGGCTTGGGGAGAGAAGCTGTTTTACATCCCGCTAGACCGCCAGCTAGAGATGTGGAAGATATGGGGGTACGCGGAGCTGCGGGAGCAGAACCCGGTGCGCGTGGAACTTGAACGGGAGGCCAAACCTGGATTGGCGTTGGATTTGTTCCGCGCTTTGACCTGGATTGCCGGCAATGGACTGCGGATGACGGCGAAAGGGACGATTCACCAGAAGGAACACAGCAAGTTGGAAGACCGAATTGCGCTGAAAGCGGAAGACATCGCAGGTCTGCAGCTCAACTATCCGCATCCGGACGTATATTCTCCCGCACTTGCGGTTGTGATGGATCTGCTGCTGGCGCTAGGGCTGATCGCCAAGGAGAGGGCGGTTTGGCGGGCGGATGTCCCGGGAATGGCGGCATGGTTGTCCTTGGATGTGCCGGCGATGAACTTCGTTCTAATGCGCGAGCTGCAGCGCTATGTTCCGGCTGACGTTGGACTGCAGCATGTCGCCTTGCGACTAACGGCACCGGATTTAAAACCCGGCGCGTGGTATTCGGTGGAGGAACTGCTGGGTTCGCTCCAAGACCAGGGGCTGCTGGGGGGGGAGAGCGGCGATCTGTCACCGGAGCGCGCCGCTTGGATCGAAGGATGGCTTGAAGCTTTGTGCGGCTGTGGCTGGATGGAGCTTGGCCGCCATCCGGAGGATGGCCGGATGTTCCGTTGGCTGATTGAACGGGACGCTTCTTCGCCGACGGCTTCCCCATCGGCGAAAGGGAAGCTGATCGTGCAGCCTGATTTCGAGCTGCTGGTTCCGCCAGACGTACCGTTTACGGTCCGGTTTGAGCTGGAGGCTTGCGCTGAACTGGCCTCGTCAGGCGTAATGAGCGTCTACCGTTTGACGCGTGCGGGCCTGGAGCAGGCATGCAAGTTGGGTCGTACGCCGCAGGAGATCCTGCAGCTGCTGGAGGAGCATTCTGCCGGTGTACCAGCGTCTGTTCGCGACGGCTTGCTCCAATGGGGGCGGGAAATCGGCCGTACCACGCTCACCGAAGTGAAGCTGCTCAGCTGTGCGGATACGGAAGCCGCGGATCGCATTGCAGATTTGCCATCGCTGGCCGGCAAGCTGGAGCGGATTGGTCCGCTTCATTTTCTCGTAACGACGGACAGCGAGGCGGAAGTGATCAAGATTCTAGAAAGTGAGCGATTGGCTCCGGTTCACCGGGGCACTCCAGCCCCCAATGAACCGATTCTTCCGAAGCTTACGGAAATGGAAATCACCTGGTCAAATGATGAGGGGCCGAGCGGGCAGAAGGGCCAAGGCTGGATTTATAAAGGAGCGGATCTGCACTTTTATGAGCCGGAAACCCGTCCGCCAGAAGTAGACGAGCTGTTCCCGGGTTTGTCGGAGATCCCCGTCATGTGGTGGAAGGAATTGCGGCGTTATCACGCCTCGACCGCCCGTGAACTGATCGAACGGGCTTTGGCCTGGTCTGCCAAGCTGATGCTGCAGATCGGAGGAGAGAGCGTTGTTTGCTTGCCGCTGGCAGTCGTGGAAAGTGAAACGGATTGGCAAGTCAGAGTGCGTAAGCTACCCTCATCTGAGGCACAGGGAAAAGAGACTCCAGGAGAGGAAGTGCTGCTGTCACCCCGAGATTGGCAGGCGATCCGCCTAATTCTCCCAACAGGCTTACGCAAATGAGAGCTTAGGAAGGATGAACCTCTTCTGCTCGCTAAAGGATTGTGGTATGATAGTGACGTCTACCTGTTGGGTGGAACAATAACCACAAAAGCGAGATGAAATTCATGAGCGTAATCGCGAAGAATACGGTCGACATGGCCGAAGTGCTGATCAACGCCTATGAATTGGGCGATATGATAAATCAATCCGCCGCCGTTTCCGAATATTTGTATTGGAAAAAGCGCGTGGAAGAAGATAGTGAGATTCAGGCATGGGTCAAGAAGCTGGAAGCTCAGAAGGAACTGTTCCGGGAAACCGAGCGCTTTGGACATTTCCATCCGAATTATCACGAGGCCAAGGATAAAGTGGCCGAGGTGGAGCGGGAATTAGAGCGCTTCGAGGCGGTTCGGAAGTTTAAAGCCGCTGAGAACGAACTCGACGATATCCTCCACCAGATGTCGGAAATGATCGCTTATGCCGTTTCCGATACGATCAAGGTGCCAAGCAATGATCCGAATCCGAAAGGCGGATGCGGCGCCGGTGGAAGTTGCAGCTGCGGCTAAGAGCATAAGCAGCCGATCATTCCGGAAGATTGGTTTCCGGAAGTTCCAGGTAGTTAAGCCACGGGAGGGGAAAGTCATGTTTCCGGAGCGTACAGGATATATCATATGGGTAAGCGACTTGAAAGCGGCAAGGAACTTAGAAAAATACGGAAGCGTGCATTATCTATCCCGCCGCATGCATTATGTGGTTATGTATGTGAATGCCGATCGGGCGGAAGAGACGATGCGGAATATCCGTAAGTTATCCTATGTTCGCAAAATTGAGCGGTCTTACCGTGGGGAAATTAAAACCGAATACAGTAAGGACGTCCCGGACAAAACCCGCTTCTACGGACTCTAACCGAAGGTTAGACCAAGCGATTCGAATGCCAAAGCCGCGCAGCGAGCTACTCGTTGCGCGGCTTTTTTGTGTTTATACTGTCTCCTATGGATTTATAGTTCTAGAGACCTTATTTTTTGACAAAAAACACTTGAATCTTGTAGAAAATTAGGGAATGATGTAATATAATAGGTAAAAGAGCTTAGTTAAAAAGACCTAATTATTGGCAAATCACTTACTTATCTATTTACAAAGACCTATACAATGAGAGGTGCGGCATGAGAGACAAGGCAACGGAACGCTGGAGAACCTATGAATCCTTCTATATTCAACTAGGGGACAAGAGAGTTGCCGATATCGTAGTAACGAACCATGCCAAGCTCCGATACCAGGACAGAATTGATCGGGATAATGTCGGGGTTGAACAGATTGCCGGATGGGCTTGGGAATGTTTAAAGCAGGGACGCATAACGCCATATTATCGCAAGGAAGAGGACGTCTATTTAATTGATGACGATCTCGTGATGGTGGCTGAATTTGCGGAAATTCCCGGAGAGTTCGACCTTGCCGGACGCCCGATGCACCGCATGATCATCGTTACCTTTCTTGGACGGATGTCGGAAACCATTGAATTGCGCGATTTGAAATCTTATTATTCCTGGCTTCGCCATTCCCGGCGAATGACGCTGATGAAGAACAGCCGCAAGCACCGCTAGGAGCTGCGGGAGTAGGCCAAGACAGAAACTAGGCCGAAGCCGAAGATGAGAAAGAAGACGTAGAACGATTTGGAAAGAAGCATGCCGTTAACCGGTCTGCTTCTTTTGACATTTTAGCCTGTTGTGTCAAATACGATTTCACCGATTTTTCTGCAACTCAAATACACCGCTCCTCCGTTCCTCGCATCCTTCCCGTCTCCTGCATCCCTGGCGTCCCTCATGGCCCTCACGTCCTTCCCAGTGCGGGGGTGGCAGTGGCAGGATAACGTAGTTTCTCCGCCCCTTTTTAACGATTATCCCGTTGCGTCAGGTCATGGAGGAAGAGAAACTGGGAACAGGAAATGCTCTGAAGTTGATAAAGTTAAAAATACGTTGCAAAAAAAGCTAGTCGGGTGGTTTATTGCGAAAAATATAGATATGTTGATAAGCATCTCGATTAAGCCGCATCTGCAATGGTTGAGATCCGGCGGATTACGATTAGCTGGCGGTACGAGATTGCTGGAATGGACAGGCACATCTGCAGCAGGTTCTGGCGCATCTCTTCCTCGGAAAAGGTCATGCGCAGGTAACGGCGTACGGTGTACTCATTCAAATACGCCTGCAAATGTGTTATTCCCAAGGCGACATACGTGCGTCTGATAGAGTCCCGTGCTTCTCTCACGACTTTCCGTAAGGGCAGATACATCCGATAAACGAAAGGGAACCACCGCTTGGTTGAGGTATGGACGTCTACATGCTTGTTGATGAACGTAGCGAGATCGTGCCGGGTAGCCCATTGCTCGCCTCCTCTTTTATGCGGTATCAGTTGAATCTTCACACGCTCGGGCTCACCAGACTCCGTGACCGTGCAGCCGGCGACGACTGCGGTGGCATAAGGTTGAGAAGCTGGATGAAAGCGGTTGGGATCCGTCCCATACTGATCGCGGTTCACCTTCACCTCTCCAGAGAGCAGCTCCCGGGCATCACATTCACCGAGGGTATGGCGGATTTTGTGCAGCATGAGCCACGCGGTCTTGTAGGTAACTTGGATCACCTGACTCAACCGCAGCGCTGAGATACCGTCGGGAAGCAGGAACAGCTCCATAGCTTGAAACCATTTCACCAAAGGCAGATGGGTTCTTTCAAAAATCGTACCCACCAAAGGCGAGGCTTGATAGCTGCATCTTCTGCACTCAAACAAAGGAAGTCGTCGGGAGGACAGACGGGTGCATTTGGTATAAGCGCAGCGCGGGCAGACGAAGCCGTCTGGCCACTTCATAGCGATGATCGCCTCGATACAGTCGGCCTCACTTTGAAAACGGCTGCTGATAGGTTGAAGCAGCTTTTTATTCATACCTAACTCCATGTCGGATCCCTCCAATGTGAATCTTCCCAACTCCAAAATTACGAACTAATGTTCTCTTTTTAAATTATACCAAACATATGTTCTGTACACAAGAAAAAACTCCCAAAAAATCAACTTACTCAATTGACCCCAATTAATCCTGAAGGGTCAGCTTTCTGGGACTGTCTCATTTAGAAAACCTCCTTCCACAATTCCTAATTTCTGAGCGAAAGGGATAATGGTGCAAAAGAGGCGCGAACAAGACCATATGCGGGCACATAAAGGGCACAGAAGTGATAAGAGCCATCGGATGTAGGGCAGGCGTTTTTTGATAGGGCAACAATTCATGGGACTAGCACTTTATGTAGTTGGCCCGGGCATGCTATTGTTAATGGAGAGCTTTGCAATGGAAAGAAAGGGGAGTGCCGGACGATGGCGTTAAACTATCACCAGCTTCATATTTTCTATACGGTGGCGCAGCGTGGCAGCTTCTCGGCTGCAGCCCAGGCACTGCACATGACTCAGCCTGCGGTTACGATGCAAATCCAATCGCTGGAAGATTACTTCGGCACGAAGCTACTGATCCGTTCTACGAAAAAGATCGAATTAACGGAAGCCGGCCAAACTTTGCTGCCGTTTGCTCGCCAGAGCGTGGAGTTAATTCGTGAAACAGAGCAGGCCATGTCGCGGCATACATCGATGCTGGAGGGGCGGCTGCAGCTCGGCTCCAGCTTGACGATCGGGGAATACGTCCTCCCTCGGCTCCTTGGGCCGTTTGGACAGCGATACCCTCATATCTCAATCGTGATGAAGGTGATCAACACGACGCAAATCATCGAGGAGATCCTGAATCACCAGCTGAGTTTCGGGTTAGTTGAAGCGCCGGTTCAACATCCGGACTTGGTATCCGAGCCTGTCATGGAGGATGAGCTCAAGCTAATTGTTCCCGCAGGCCACCCGTTGTCGGGGAGAAGGTCTGTAACGGTGGAGGAAGCGATTCATTACCCTTTTGTACTGCGGGAAAAAGGCTCTGGCACTCGTCAGGTGATGGAGGATGAACTGCGGAGATGCGGTGTTGACATCAATCAAATTCGTACTGTTATGGAACTCGGCAGCACGGGGGCGGTAAAATCGGCGGTCGAGGCCGGGATTGGCATCACGATTATTTCACCTTCTTCCGTTAAGCATGAGCAGGCGCTGGGACTGCTGGAGGTGCTGGATATTGAAGGGTTGTCTTTTAAACGGATGTTTTATTCGATCCACTTGAAATCGACGCTGTTGCCGGTCACAGCGGTGACGTTTTTGACTTTCCTGCGGGAATATCCGCAAACTACGTAAAAGACATTGCGAAAATGAAGGATGGGATAACATGGAACCACATATGGCAAACGAACGTTACGACCTTCATTCACATACCCAAGCTTCGGACGGGATGAATAAGCCGGCGGAAAACGTAAGGCTGGCCAAGGAGAAAGGGCTGACGGGCTTGGCCATCACAGATCACGATACCGTTGCCGGGATTGAGGAGGCTTTGCTGGCCGGGAAGGAGCTTGGCGTGGACGTTGTCCCCGGCATCGAAATCAGCACCCGCGCCGGGGGCAAAGACATCCATGTGTTGGGGTACTTCCTGAATTTCGAGGATGAACACCTTCTGGAGCGCTTGGCCCGGCTTCGGTCGGTTCGGGAGGAGCGAAATACCCTAATTATCGCGAAGCTGCAGCAATTAGGCCTTGAGATTACGATGGAGGAAGTGAAGGCTGGGGTGGCCCGGCCGCTGCGTCCGGGTGAAAGCTTGGGCCGGCCTCATATCGCCGATGTTCTCGTCCGCAAGGGGTACGTGTCGGATATGCGCGAGGCCTTTGATCGGTATTTGTCCGAAGGCAAACCAGGATATGCTTCTCTGCCGCGTATATCGCCGGAGGAGGCGATCACGTGGATTCATGAGGGAGGCGGCGCGGCGGTGTTAGCGCATCCGGGCTTGTACGGGGACGACGAGCTGGTGCGGTCGATCCTGGAGCGTGGGAAGCCGGACGGGATAGAAGTGTACCACTCTGACCACGGGGCGGAGGAGGAGATCCGTTATGCCGCCATGGCCGAGCAGTACGGGCTTATCGTGACCGGGGGATCCGATTATCACGGCGTGCGGCAGGGTGTTGTTTTTCACGGTGATTTGGGTGGACGCACGGCACCGCCGGGTACGGTGGAACGGTTGAAACAGGCGGCGGAGGCGGCCAGACGGGCTGAGAAAAACTGAAAAAACGGTGGTCCAAAGGGTCAATGAATCGATGATCCCTTTTGGAGCACCGTTTTTTATTGGGCAAATGTAAAAGTGCAGTCCGTTAGGCGTGAATCCGTGCAAATCCCCAGGTGAAGCTGAGAATCTACTGTACTTTTGCATCTGATTCAATTCGGCGGTTTTGGATGGGGTTCAACTGCACTTTTACATTTGAGACTTTGCCAACAATCATCAGCCGTTCTTCACTGTGTTCGGCAACGATTTAATGAGCTGCTCATCTGGCGTGACGTACAACGTCCGCTGGTGGTCGTAAATGACGAAGCCAGGCTTGGCGCCGTTTGGTTTGCGGACGTAGCGGATGAGGGTGCAGTCCACCGGGACGCTGCTTGATTGCTTCGCCTGGCTGAAATAGGCGGCAAGCTGCGCAGCTTCGTTTAACGTCGCATCGCCATATGAGTCGCTTCGGATTAGCACGTGTGAGCCCGGGATATCCTTCGTATGGAGCCAGGTATCGTTGGGTTTGCCGAGCCGGTTGGTGACGTATTCGTTTTGCAGATTGTTTTTGCCCACGTAAATTTCGATGCCCTCCGACGAAGTATAGACGTGCAACGTCGGACGGTCGTTCTTTTTCTTCTTCTTGCCCCGTTTGGCCCGGTCCCGCAAATATCCCTGCTGGGTCAACTCCTCGCGGATCTCGTCGATATCGCTTAACGTCGCATCGTTCAACTGCTGCAGCAAGCCATCGAGGTAAGCAATTTCCTCTTTAGCCAGCTTCATCTGTTCCTCGATGACGGCGAGGCTGTTTTTGAATTTGTTGTACTTCTTAAAGTACCGCTGGGCGTTCTCCGAAGGGGTCAGCAGCGGATCCAGCGGGATGGTCTCCATTCCCTGCGCTTCATCGTAGTAGTTGACCAACTCAACGCTGGTGTCGCCTTTGCGGATCGTATGCAGCGAAGGCAGCAGCAGCTCGCCCCAGATGCGGTAACGTTCGGCATCTTCGGCTTCGCTCAGATCTTTCTTCAGGTTAGTTAGCTTCTTTATGTTCTTGTTCCGCTCGTTTTGCAGGAAGCGCAGCAGGTCGTTCGTTTTCTGCTTGACCGTATCCCGCAGCGCTTTATCCCCGTAATAGTCCTCCATGCATTCGCTGATCGAAGGATAGGTTCGAATCTCCCCGTGGGCGCTTGTGAGCCGAATGGCGGAGAAGATGCTTTTCCCTTTGGCGTTTTCGCCGGTCATGGGGGCATACTTCTGGCTGCGAACCTCCTCCATCAATCCGTCAAAAGCTAACCATAACCGCTCCGCTTCCTCCGGATTCAGCCCGATCTCCGCTGCAACGCCGCTGACCCCGGTGCGGGCATAGATTTCGCCGGCGATCAGCGGGCTCAGCCCGGCGAAGGCATCGACCAGCCAGCCGCTGCCGGTGCCTTTGCCTTCGGCTGTTGCCGCTTGCCAGGCGGCCATAAAAGCCGCACGATCCGCTTCGAGCGGATGAAGCTTGTGCTGCTCCGGCGGCGCTGTATAGGCGAAGCCGGGCATGACGATCCGATAGCCGGAAATGGCCGGCGTCACGTGATGAATTCCGTCCAACTGGGTACCGGTGGCCGGGTCGACCAGGATGATGTTGCTGTGCCGTCCCATCAATTCGATGATGATCCGCTTGATAGACAAATCGCCGAGCTCATCGCGCGTGCGGACGTCGATATGGATGATCCGCTCCATGCTGACCTGCGTCACCGCTTCGATAGTCCCACCCTCGCAGTGCTTGCGCAGCAGCATGCAGAACATCGGCGCCTCCAGCGGATTCGGAAACGAGGCTTCCGTAAAATGAACCCGCGGGTACGTCGGATTCGCCGACAGTAGGAGCCGCTTATTGCCGGCCTGCGTGCGCAGGTGAAAGACGAGGTCGCTTTCCGCGGGCTGATGTATTTTATTGATGCGACCGCCGATGCAGGTTTGCAATTCGTGTACGATCGCTCGGGTTACGATGCCGTCGAGTGCCATTTTATGATAATCTCCTGTTCTGAAACTTTTGTATGAAAGCGGCGGCTTCACGAGAAAGCCCTCCTCTATGATGCCATACTTCGGGCAAAAACTTAAGGGCTCCCCTGTGATAATTTGGGACTGGCTAGAATACATTTACCCTAGGTGGAAAAGCCTTCACGCCGATACTGCATAATAAACGGAAGGGGAATTAAGGAGGATGGAACAAAAAAACTGGCACCAGTGGAGCAGTGATGCGCTTCTGCAACACTTCGGCGTCACGCGTGAACAGGGCCTGACCGATGAAGAAGCGCAGAAGAGACGCGAGGAATTTGGCTGGAACGAACTGCAGGAAGGAGAGCGCATCTCCCCGATTCTGCTGTTCCTGAACCAGTTCAAGGATTTTATGATGCTGGTGCTGATGGGTGCCACGCTGATTTCCGGTTTTCTCGGCGAGTATCTGGATGCCGTCACAATCATCGCCATCATCATTCTGAACGGGGTGCTTGGATTCATCCAAGAATTCCGTGCGGAGCGTTCCCTGCGGGCATTAAAAGAGCTGTCCGCGCCCCATGCCAATGTGCTGCGCCAAGGCGTCGTCAAGAACATTCCAGCCAGAGAGCTTGTTCCAGGGGATATCGTCCTGCTGGAAAGCGGGGACCGGATTCCAGCTGACATCCGGTGGTTATCTACGAACAGCCTGGACGTGGAAGAATCCGCTTTGACCGGCGAATCGCATCCGGTGGGCAAACATGCGGGGGTGCTGAGTGAAAGTGACGTTCCGCTGGGAGACCAGAAGAACATCGGCTTCATGGGCACGATGATCACCCGCGGTACGGGCCGGGGGATCGTGATCCGCACGGGCATGGACACCGAGATGGGGAAAATCGCCGATTTGATTCAAAATACCGAGGTCCAGGAAACCCCGCTGCAACGGCGTCTGGAGCAGCTCGGCAAAATTTTGATTTATATGGCGCTCGGCTTGACCGTCGTTGTGGTGCTCCTGGGGATTCTGCAAGGGCAGCCGGCCGCCAGCATGTTCTTTGCCGGAGTGAGTCTTGCCGTTGCTGCTATACCGGAAGGTCTGCCGGCCATCGTGACGATTGCGTTGGCGCTGGGTGTGCAGCGCATGATCAAACGCAAAGCAATCGTTCGCAAGCTGCCGTCGGTGGAGACGCTGGGCTGCGCTACGGTCATCTGTTCGGACAAGACCGGTACGCTAACCCAAAACAAAATGACCGTAACCCGGTTGTGGCTGGAAGGCAGATCGCTGGAAGTGACGGGCGAAGGCTACGAGCCGGTTGGCAATATTCTGGACCAAGGCGTGCCCGTCGATTTGCGCAATGACCAAAGCTTGCGCCGGATGCTGCAGATCAGCGCGTTGTGCAGCAATGCGGTCATCTATGACGACGATCCGGAGAAGCGCGGCCGCCGCAAGACGAAGGAGGACGCCGCTGCAGGCGGATCGGTCTGGAAGCTGAAGGGCGATCCAACCGAGGGGGCGCTGGTGACGCTGGCGTCCAAAATGGGCATGACGCCGGCAGCCTTAAGCGGAACGTATGTCCGCGATCTGGAGTTTCCTTTTGATTCCAAGCGGAAGCGGATGTCCGTCATCGTCTCCCATCAAGGCGGCAAAATGGCGCTCGTCAAAGGAGCACCGGATATGCTGCTCGAGCGCTGCTCCTATATCCTGTGGGATGGCAAAGTGGTGCCTTTCACGGGCACATTCCGGCAGAAAGTGCAAGCGGCCAACGAACAAATGGCCCGCAGTGCACTCCGCGTGCTTGGGTTGGCCTACCGCGACTTGAAGCCAACCGAAGGGGCGGAGCATGAAGATCAAGTGGAATCGCAGCTGATCTTCGTGGGTCTGACCGGTATGATCGACCCGCCGCGCCGCGAAGCGCGGGACGCGATTACCGTCTGCCGCCGCGCAGGCATCAAAACGGTGATGATCACCGGCGACCATGGGCTGACCGCCGAAGCGATCGCTGCCGATCTGGGGATTTTGCCGCGGGGCGGTACCTCGATGTCGGGCCAGCAGCTGGAGGCGCTGAGCGATGAGGAGCTGGAGAAGCAGGTAGACAACATCTATGTCTATTCCCGGGTGTCGCCGGAGCATAAGCTGCGGATCGTGAAGGCACTGCAGCGGAACGGGCATGTGGTGGCGATGACCGGCGATGGGGTAAACGACGCGCCGGCGATCAAAGCCGCTGATATCGGCATCGCCATGGGCATGACGGGCACGGACGTCTCCAAAGAAGCGTCCTCGCTGATCCTCAACGACGATAACTTTACGTCAATCGTTGCCGCAATCGAGGAAGGACGCAGCATTTACGAGAACATCCGTAAATTCATCCGTTATTTGCTGGCCTCCAATGTCGGCGAAATCCTGACGATGTTCTTCGCCATGCTGGCGGGCTTGCCGCTGCCGCTGCTGCCGATCCAAATTTTGTGGGTCAACCTGGTGACCGATGGTTTGCCGGCGATGGCACTGGGCGTCGATCAACCGGAAAAAGACTTGATGGAGCACAAGCCGCGCGGCGCAAACGAAAACATTTTTGCCCGCCGGTTAGGTTGGAAAATCATCAGCCGCGGAGTGCTGATCGGCGTATGCACGCTGGGCGCGTTTTGGTTGACGCTGCGCTATGCGCCATCGGATCCGGCCCAACTGGTCAAAGCGCAATCGGTCGCCTTTGCCACCCTGGTCATGGCGCAGCTGATCCATGTGTTCGATTGCCGCAGCTCGCGGTCGATTTTTCACCGTAATATTTTGCAAAATAAATATCTGGTTGCCGCTGTCCTGTCGTCGATTGTGTTGCTGCTTGGCGTAATGTACATTGAACCGCTGCAGCCGATCTTCAAAACGGTACCGCTTGGCACGCGGGAGTGGGCGATCACCCTGGTGGCCGCTGGCATTCCGACCTTCCTGATGGGCGCGGGCAGCGTCTGGTCAGGCAATCGGAAACGGCGCAGCAGCGGGCCGCGTCCCTTTGTCACCGCGAAAAGTACAAATATTCGTGCATAAAATCAATAGCTTTTGAACCTGGCAAAAGCTAGACTAACCCTATCATCCAACGATGCAGGAGTGGGGTTAGCATGGAATTTACAAAAATGCATGGACTAGGTAACGACTTTCTCGTATTTTATGGTGAACAACAGCTGCCGGATAACGTATCTGAACTGGCGATTCGGTGGTGTGACCGATATTTTGGCGTCGGCGGAGACGGATTGGTGTTTATTCTCCCGTCGGACAAAGCGGATTTCAAAATGCGGATCATTAATTCAGACGGCACGGAAGCTGAACAATGCGGCAACGCGATTCGCTGCGTAGCCAAATACGTCTACGACAACCGTCTGGTGGATAAAGACAGCGTAACGATTGAAACGTTGGGAGCAGGCGTTCAGCAAGTGACCTTGCAGGTCGAGGACGGTGTGGTCAAAACGGTGCGGGTCGACATGGGCGAACCGATCCTGGACGGCCTGACGATCCCAACGACGCTGAATCAGAATCCGGTGGTGAGCCAGCCGATTGAGACGAACGGCCAGGAATTTAAGTTTACGGCCGTCTCTATGGGCAATCCGCATTGCGTCATCTATGTGGATGATGCGCCGAATTTCGATGTGACGACATGGGGACCAAAGCTGGAGGTACATCCGTACTTCCCGCGCAAGATCAACGTAGAGTTCGCCACCGTGACGAACCGCCAGCGGGTGGAGATGCGCGTATGGGAACGCGGGGCGGGCCCAACGCTGGCTTGCGGTACTGGTGCTTGCGCCACACTGGTATCCTCCGTACTGAACGGATTGACGGATCGTGCCGCCTGGATTGGACTCAAGGGCGGAGACCTGTTTATCGAATGGGATGAACGCGACAATCATGTATACATGACGGGGCCGGCCGAAGCGGTGTACAAAGGCAGCGTCGAAATATAAGAGGTTCATTAAATTAGGATGGAACGATTGCCGGGATCCCTGATCGGGGACCCGGCTTTTTTTACGATAACTGCCAGCGATATTCGGGAACGATACCTTATCAATCGGAGCGATTTATGATAAATTAATATGATAATAGTTTGCGCCGGGATTGATTCATACAGCGATATAACATCACGGCAGTCAGGGGGCAGAAGCATGAAACCGGATTTGCGTACGACTTTGGAGCGCGAAATTATTGTCGGCGACGGGGCCATGGGGACGTATTTGTACCAGTTGGGTTTTCCGGTCGGCATTTCTTATGAAGAATTTAATTTGCTGCGCCCCGACGTGATCGGCGACATCCATCGCCGTTATCTCGATGCCGGGGCACGGCTGCTGGAAACCAATACGTTTTCGGCGAATTACTATAAATTGTCCAAATTCGGACTGGAGGCCAAGGTGGAGGACATCAACCGGGCTGCGGTACGGATCGCCAAGCAAGCGGCGGGCGAACGTGCGTATGTCGCGGGAGCGGTTGGTTCCATCCGCGGCGGCAAGCGGGCGAACGTCACCGTCCAAGAGCTCGGGAAATACTTCGAGCAGCAAATTGCTGCCTTGCTGAGCGAAGGGGTGGATGCGCTGCTGTTCGAGACGTTTTACGACCTTGGGGAAATGCGGATCGCTTTGGGACAAGCCCGCAAGCTGACGGATGTTCCGGTCATTTGCCAGTTCGCCGTCGATCAAATCGGACGCACGCTGGACGGATTTACGATTCCGCAGGCGTTTGGAGCGCTGGTTGAAGAAGGGGCAGACGTGGTTGGCTTCAACTGCCATTCCGGTCCAAAAGGAATCATGGGTGTCATGGACGACGTGGAGGGGCCGCTCAACGTGCCGATGTCCGTTTTCCCAAATGCAGGTTTGGCGGACTATATCGATGGAGAATATGTATATGGAGCGACTCCCGATTATTTTGGGGAGTGCGCCCGTGCTTTTGCCGATTTGGGGGCGAGATTGATCGGAGGCTGCTGCGGTACGACGCCGGAGCATATCGCCGCCATGGCCAAGGCCTTGGAAGGGTATGCCGCTCAGCCGCTGGCGAAGGAACGGAAGCTGCCTGAACCGCATCTATCCGCTAGCGTATCGCTCAACGAGCATCCGAATGCGGTGCCTGCGGGCTCCAGCGAAACGGGTGCTGTTTCCGGCGGCGGGGAGAATCGCAAGCTTCCGAGCTTGACCGAGCTCGTGAAAGAGCGGCATACCGTCATCGTTGAGCTGGACCCGCCGCGCGACCTGGATATCGGGAAATTCATGGAGGGCGCAGCCGCTTTGAAAGAGGCGGGCATCGATGCGCTCACGCTGGCAGATAACTCGCTGGCCGTAACGCGGATGAGCAACATGGCGCTTGGACATCTCGTCCAATCTCAGCTCGGCTTGAGACCGCTGGTGCATATCGCCTGCCGGGACCGCAATCTCATCGGCACACAATCGCATATGATGGGCTTCGATGCGCTGGGCATCGACCACGTGCTCGCTGTGACGGGCGACCCTGCCCGCTTTGGCGATCTGCCGGGAGCGAGTTCTGTGTACGACTTGACGTCGTTTGAGATCATTCGCATGATCAAGCAGCTGAACGAAGGGATTTCTTTTTCCGGGAAGCCTTTGAAGCAAAAAGCCAAATTCGTCGTAGGCGCTGCGTTTAATCCGAATGTGAAGCATTTGCACAAAGCGGTGGAGCGATTGGAGAAGAAGATCGCTTCCGGCGCCGATTACATCATGACCCAGCCAGTATACGATCCGGAGCTGATCGTGGCGATCAAGCAGGCGACGGCGCATTTGGACGTGCCGATCTTCATCGGCATTATGCCGCTGGCCAGCGGCAAAAACGCCGAATATTTGCATAATGAGGTGCCCGGAATCCAGCTGTCGGATGAAGTCCGCAAGCGGATGGAAGGACTGCAAGGCGAAGAGGGGCGGGCGATGGGCGTCGAGATCGCCAAAGAGCTGCTCGACACGGCGATGGAGCATTTTAACGGAATTTATCTCATGACGCCGTTTATGTTCTATGAAATGAATGTCGCTTTAACGAATTATATTCGCGAGAAGTCCAAACGGGACTCGGCCCAC
>NZ_JALXVO010000056.1:0-26926 GCF_025151705.1 Paenibacillus sp. p3-SID1389
AAAACACCCGTCAACTATACAGTTGACGAGTGTTCGAAATCAGAATATCTGTACAAAACTCAAAGCCCAGCGGCGCGTTGCAGCCGTTTCGCGATTTCCACCAAATCCTCTGGCGATATGCCGGGGGCGAATTCCTCCTGAATCGGCTCCAGTTCTGGAATTTCGCCGCTGTACCCCGGCAGTCCGGCAAATGCTTCCAGCCTGCCGCCGTCCGTCGGATGCTGGCCGCGCCAAATTTGGGCGATGCCGTGATAGTCATGATCGCTGAACGTATACAATCTGCGATGCTCACCAGCGGCTTCCCAAGGACGGGTCGCATCAAACTTCCGATTTTCAATTTTCGGGATGGGCAGCATTTTGGTGACATCCACTCCGGTTGCGATCTCAAGCGCCTTCGCATACGCCAACACGTGCACGCCGCCGCGCACAAGAAGATAACCGATCATTGCTCTGGCCGTCGGATGATCGGTCATTTCATAGACGCGGGCCTTATGCGTCCGTGCACCACACTCCAGGAAATAGTTATGCAGCAAGTCGAAGATCAAGTTGCCGCTGCTAACGACGTACGATCCGTTCCAAGGACGCCCCATTGAGTCATACGGCAGAGAGGTCTGAGCGGATTCAATATAGTGAGGGGAGAAACGAAGATCCTTCGTATTCCCTAACGGAGTGGAATCCGGATCCCCGGGACGAGTCGTACCTTCCAGCATTAAATTGATCGTATTCGACACCAGCTCAACGTGACCAAACTCCTCTGCCGTAATACTCGCGACGAGGTCGTAAAACGGCTTGAGCTTGCTTTTCCCCCGGAAATTAAAGGACTGAAACAAATAGTTATTTAGCGTCGACATTTCACCAAACCGTCCGCCTAACAGTTCCTGAACGACGCTGGCGCCATTCGGATCCGGGGCTTTCGGTCTGGGCAATTCAATGGCCAATCGGTTTACGCGTTTAAACATGCATGTACCTCCCCATAAGTCTCAATTACTAAAAGCCTACGGGGGATAGCTCGGATATTATGCCGGACGGGTATTGATCGTCCGAAGCTTTGGTGTGGAAGTACCTTTTGTTTATGGCTGGAAAACCTCTTGACCGTTGAGAATCAGTCTGTAGCTGATGTCGGCCTTCAGCGAGTCCGATACAGCACAATATTTCTCTTTGCCCATTTGAATAGCTTTCCAAATTTGATAATCTGGAATGTCTCCTTCAACGCGGAAGATCAGCTCAATGGCGGTAAAGCCGGACGGATTCTGCTCTTTCCGGGTACCGTCCGCTTCGATCTCTAGTGAAGTGATCTTCTCAAGGAATGAATTCAGAATCATGGTGATGTCAATGCCGATACATCCGGCCAGTCCGGCCAGCAAAAGCTCCATGGGTGTTGCACCTGTGCCGTCGCCGCCGTATTTTGGCGTAGCGTCCATTCTTACCGGATAACCGGAATCCCCGACTGATGTAAACAAACGTTTTCCATTCCAGGTTGTCATAACCTTCATCATCATTACCTACTTTCTGTTGTTAATGCTCCTGAAGTTGATTGATAAACTTACGAGCTCTTTCGGACTCCGTATTCTGAAAAAAAACTTCCGGTTCCTGCGATTCCACAATTACACCGCCATCCATAAACACGATCCGATTGGCGACCTGACGGGCAAATTTCATTTCATGAGTGACGATGACCATCGTCATCCCATCCCGGGCCAGCTGGCGCATAACTTCCAGCACCTCTCCGACAAGCTCGGGATCAAGAGCTGAAGTAGGCTCGTCAAACAGCATGATCGCCGGCTCCATGGCTAATGCTCGGGCAATTGCCACCCGCTGCTGCTGGCCGCCGGACAGCCTCGAGGGATATTCATCCTTCTTCGCCAACAGTCCAACCCGATCCAGCAGTCGTTCGCCGATCTGTACGGCTTCTTCTTTTTTCATTTTCTTCACAGATAACAGCGATTCGATCACGTTGCCAAGCGCTGTCTTGTGCGGATATAAGTTAAACTGCTGAAAGACCATTCCCGTATGACGACGAATTTCACGGAAGGCGGCCTGTTTCTTCTTAGACGGCATGGATGCGTCCACTCGAACACCATTCACCTCAAGCGATCCGCCGTCCAGCTCCTCAAGGCCGTTCAGACATCTCAGCAGGGTGCTTTTGCCGGAACCACTTGGTCCGAGCAGCACAACGATTTCTTTGGGAGCTACATGCAGATCAATGCTTTTCAACACCTCTGCTCCGTTAAAAGACTTGGACAATCCTGTCGTTTGAATCATATTTGCTCCACCTCATGCCTCAATATACTTTGGACAACTGCTTCTCCACCGCATTCAGAATGGCCGAAAACACAGTGCTCATGATCCAATACATGGCGGCGATCCCAACGAAAAAAGGCATATAGACATAATATTGAGCGATCAGCAGCTGCGCTGAACGCAGCAACTCGGTGACCGTAATGGCCGACACCAGCGCCGTCTCTTTAAGCATTCCGATAAAAGTATTACCCATAGGCGCAATGGCCACCCGAGCTGCTTGCGGCAGAATGATTCTTCTCATCGTCATCCAACCCGTCATGCCCGTCGCATAAGCGGCTTCCGTCTGGCCCTTCGGAATTGACTGAATCGCCCCTCTGAACGTTTCAGACAGATAGGCGCCCACGTTGATGCTCAATGCCACATAAGCGGCTGTCAGCGGACCCAGCGTAATTCCGTAATCTACAACCCCGTAATAAACGATAAAAATTTGGACAAGAAGCGGCGTACCTCGAATAACCGACACATATACGCGGGCAATTCCGCGAACCAGCCAATTCCCTTTTAGTCGCGCAATCGCAACCACCAAACCGATGATCAGTCCGAAAAACATGGATACAACCGTAACAAGCAGCGTGTAATAAGCACCTTTCAGCAAGAAAGGAAGGTTATCCCATACCAGATTCATTGTCGTTTGAATCCCCTTTTGATTCCATGGTTAAAGCGAGAAGGCCATGAAAGAATACGAATTCTTCAAGGCCTTATCCTTTTCACGATTCTTTATTCTGCCGGCGGCTCTTCGCCAAACCATTTTTGGAAGATAGTGTTATAGGTGCCATCCGCTTTCATATCGGTCAAAGCCTGATCCAGAGCGGCCAGGAATTCCGGGTTATTTTTGCGGATCGCGATACCCGCTTGGTCGGATTTGATCGCATCGCCCACCGCTTTAATTTTATAGCCGTTTTTGTCGACAATGGGTTTCAAGGCGTACAAGTTATTGATGGTGGCATCGATCCGTCCCGCATTCAAATCCTGCAGGGAAGTAATCACATCGTCATAGGTTTTGATCTCGAAGTTGCCAACCTGCGGCAGCACGTCATTCCGGAGATAGGATTCATCGTTTGTGCCGAGTCCCACGCCGATATTTTTCCCTTTAAAGTCTTCCAGCTTCGTGATCGAGTCATTATCCTCTTTTACGATGATTTTAACTTCGTTCGTAATATACGGCTGGGTAAAATCAATTTGCTGCTTGCGTTCGTCAGTAATCGTAACCTGGCTGATAATGGCATCGATTTTTCCAGCCTGCAGACTAGGAATCAGTCCAGAGAATTCCTGCGGAGCAAACTCGACTTTAACGCCGAGCCGTTTGGCTACTTCTTTCGCAACGTCAGCATCAAAACCATCGATTTCCTTGTTTTCATTCAGGAAATTGTAAGGAGCGTAAGTCCCCATAAGCCCTACCTTTATCACACCCGCTGTTTTAATTTCGTTCAATAAATCACTTCCGGTATTTGCGGAGCTTCCTCCGTTCGCCGCATTGTTGGAAGGAGCCGAGCTTGGCGCGTTATTGCCGTTATTGTTAGAACCGCAGCCAGTCAATGCCAGAACTACGAGCAATACGGCGGATAATGTTAGAAACAGCATATTTCTGGATTTCTTACTTTTCAGCATGGATGTTCTCTCCTTTTTATTTATTGGGTAGCAGAATGGGTAAAATTCCGAAACGGCAGATCATTATCCAATCAAAGCTAAACACCAAGCAAACCAAAAAATTCGAATCTGGCCGTCTCCGCGGCAAGCTGCTGAGCCGTTTTGGATTCGATCCCGCTGCCTGGCGGCGCGAACCCGAGCAACCAACGTGAAATGACGCCTTCGATCAAGCTCATAATCATCGTGGCACGGAATTCAGCATCGATGGAAGCCGGGAGCATGCCTAACTCAATCGCCCTGCGAATGTTAAGAAGAAAAGAGTTCTCCATAGCTGCTCTCGTTTCCCGGATCGCATGGCGAATCGTTTCAACCCCTTCACCTCTGCCGAAAATAAGCTCTATTAAATACCGGTTGGATTCGGCAAACCGAAACAGACTTTCCAGCAGAGCTTCGGAGGCATGTACCATGTCCTGCACCGATCCTGCTTCCCGTCGGTATCCATGACGGATGACGTCAAGCAATTTTTCCCGGCCTTCCTTCACAATTTCCAGCGCAATCGCTTCTTTGCTTTTGAAGTACCAGTAGAACGTCCCTTGAGCCACACCCGCCTCAGCGACAATATCGGAAATTTTTGTTGCATGATAGCCATCCTTGGCAAATCGCTTCATGGCAATTTGCAGAATATGCTCTCTGCGATCACTGTTGATTTGGGCTTCTTTCTCTCCGCTCAATCTGTTCCCACCCCACATGATTGACTAGTCAGTCAGTTTGTAATTAAATCCTATAGGATTTATATGATATTGTCAACTCTTGTATTGTGGAGACAAAAAAAGCGAGTTTTGCGCAGCAACGCAAACCCGCTTTTATATAGTCATATTTCGATCAACAACAACATTATTTCTTCTTATAAAACTCATGATACAGCTTCATGAGCGCTCGCTTCTCAATTCGTGACACATAGCTGCGGCTGATGCCGAGCTCCTTGGCGATTTCGCGCTGGGTCCGTTCTTCTCCCCCATGCTCCAGCCCGAAACGCCCTTTGATGACTTCCTGCTCCCGCGCGTCCAGGATGTCCAGGTTGCGGTAAATTTTGCTCTTTTCCATTTTGAGCTGCACCCGGTCCACCACATCATCCGCTTCCGTCCCCAAAATATCAATGAGGGTGATTTCATTTCCTTCCTTGTCGGTTCCGATTGGATCATGCAAAGAGACGTCCTTGCGTGTTTTCTTGAGCGAACGTAAATGCATCAGGATTTCGTTCTCGATACAACGGGCCGCAAAGGTCGCGAGCTTCGTCCCTTTATTCGGCCGGAAGCTCTCGATCGCCTTGATCAGACCAATCGTCCCGATCGAGATCAAGTCCTCTAAATCCTCGCCGGTGTTATCGAATTTCTTGACGATATGCGCCACCAGCCGCAGGTTATGCTCGATCAGGATATTGCGGGACATCGCGTCCCCTTCCGCCATGCGCTGCAGATGCTTCGTTTCCTCTTCCTCGGTCAGGGGCTGCGGAAACGCATTATTTTTGACATACGATACGAGCAACGTCAGCTGTTTAATGAATAAAGCAATTGCGGTAAACAATCCCGGCAAAGATGACACCTCCCGCAGATTCACATCACGATGAATACAACCTCGCTTCATTTTGGGTCAATTCATTGTATGTGGGCGGTGGCCTATCCGTGCCTGTACGGAGGAAAAGAAAATCCCTCTTTCGAACTTCTCTCAAAGTTTATGGTATTCTTCGTCCGATACGGGTTCTAACCATTCCGGCTTGCCTGACGTAATCGCGATGTGAACAAACCAGCTGTCTTTTTTGGCACCATGCCAGTGTTTGACGCCATCATGTGTGACAATGACATCCCCTGCTTTCAAGCTTTGGGCAGGTTTGCCTTCTTCCTGGTACCAGCCTTCCCCGCCTGTAACTAGCAAAATCTGATACCCCCCGCGGTGAATATGCCAGTTATTTCGGCATCCCGGTTCAAAGGTAACATTCCCAACGCTGACATTCACATGAGGATCAGAGACTAACCCTTGAAGATAGCTTTGACCTACAAAAAATTGAGAGAATGGATTTTTATCACCTAGAGAGAATAGAACTCCATTTTTCACTTCTTCATGTTTCGCCATTGATATCCCCCGCCTAATTTTATGATAATTTCCCTCCAAATACGGGGAAGAAACTGTGCTCCCCATAGTTTTGAATCGGTTCAATATTTTTTAAGATTTCCATATCGGCATCACTGATCACAAAATCAAGCTCGGCATTATTCCGCATGTGATCCGGATTGGCCGTCTTCGGAAGAACTACAAGACCAAGTTGGATATCATATCGAAGGCAAAGCTGTGCCACCGACACCCCATACTTATCAGCGATCGCCTTGATCTCCGCATGATTAAGAACAGCGCCATGGGCGATAGGAGAATAAGCCTCAACCAGGATGTCATTTTTCTGGCAAAAATCAATCAGCTCCCATGGCGTGTTGCCCACATGAGCCAAGATCTGATTAACCATCGGTTTGATTTCACAACTCGTTAAAATATTCTCGATATCATCCTGAAGGAAGTTCGAAAGGCCGATCGCTTTCACTTTTCCAGCTTTATAAGCAGCCTCCAGCGCTTTCCATACTTCTTTGTTTTCCTCGAAGTAACGCTTCTCCCCACGAAACTCTACCCAAGGCTGCGGACTATGAATAATGAGAAGATCGATGTAATCGACGCTTAACTTGGCTAATGACTCATCAATAGACTGTGTAACTGTAAAAAAAGTCTTTGCCTCTGCGGCTACCTTGGTCGTGATGAACAGTTCCTCCCTGGCCGCGCCGCATGTACGTATGCCTTTGCCCACCCCTTCTTCATTCATATAAGCCTGAGCTGTATCGATATGGCGATATCCGAGGGATACCGCATCCTTTAATGCTCGTTCTGCTTGTTCATTATTCAGCAACCAAGTGCCAAGCCCTATATTCGGTATCTCGATTCCGTTAGATAATTTTGATGTAGCATTATACATAGTATTTCTCTCCTTTACTTATTCATCTGGGATTGAAGATTATTAACATTGATCGTTTAATCAACTCGTGTTTATAATTTTAAACAGAATGAATCAACTTACAATCGTCAATACCTTTGGGTATGTTGAATATTGAACAAAATACTGAAAATTGACGATGATCTTGGAGAGGAGATTAAGAAATGACGAAAGTGGATCGAAGGGTACAAAAAACGCAAACCGCGATCAAAAGTGCGATTCTTGAATTAATGGCTGAAAAAGACTTTGAGGACATAACCATCCGTGATATTGCCGATAAAGCCAACGTGAACCGAGGCACAATTTATCTCCACTACGTTGACAAATATGACTTGCTTGACAAGATTATCGAAGAACATATTAATAATCTCCGGGATCTCTGCCAATCCGCATCCGAATTGACGTTTACAGAGGGCAACTACGTCTGGTTCGATTACTTTGCCGAACATCATTTGTTCTTTTCCACAATGTTAAATACGAAAAGTGCCGCTTATTTTCGCAGTCGATTCCTTGATTTAGTCATTCAAGAATACAGGCCGGACGTAAATGTTACCGAAGGGAAAAACCAGGGGTTAAATGAAGAAATGTTTCTTCAATTTTTTGGCGCAGCGATCGTTGGTACAGTAGAATGGTGGTTTAGGAACGGGATGCCGCTGCCCCCTCGCGTAATCGCTGAACAAACGGGGATACTGCTGGATCGGAATATCTGAGACGTAAATCGGCGACCTCTCCCCAGTGGAATACCGGGAAGTGATCGCCGCTGTATTCTACTTACCAATTCTGCGTTCTGTTAAAAATTCAACTATTTCTGGATCGTAATGTGAGAAGAATAAGCTTTGTTCTTGATCCAGTTTCGCAATTTTATCCATGTCTTCATTGGTTAGTTCAAAATTAAAGACATCGAAATTCTCAATCATCCGTTCTTTCCTAACTGTTTTAGGAATAACAACCACATTACGCTGAATGAGATAACGAAGCGCAACTTGGGCAACCGATTTCCCATATTGCACTCCAATTTCTTTTAGGGTTTCATTCGTAAAGAAATGATTTCTTCCTTCTGCAAAAGGTCCCCAGGATTCAATTTGAGTACCATATTTCTCCATAATCTTTTGGGCTTGCTTTTGTTGGTTAAAGACATGGGTTTCCACTTGGTTCACCATTGGAGTGATCTCACTAAACTTGGCAATATCAATAAACCGATCAGGATAGAAATTACTTACTCCAATCGCTTTAATGATCCCTTTCTTGTAATACTCTTCCATCGCTCGATATGTTCCATAGTAGTCGTTAAACGGTTGATGGATTAATACTAAATCGATATAGTCGGATTGAAGCTTTTGTAAAGATTCGTCGATGGATGCTTTAGCTTTCTCGTAGCCGGCATTCGAAATCCAAACCTTTGTGGTAATGAAAAATTCATCACGAGGCAGGCCGCTTTTTCGAACAGCATTCCCTACAGCTTCTTCATTTCCGTAAGCTTGAGCAGTATCGATTGAACGATACCCCACTTCAATGGCTTCGCTTACAACTCGCTCACATTCTGCAAGATCAGGGATTTGATAGACGCCAAAACCCAATATCGGCATCTTAATTCCATTGGATAAAGTCACTGTCTCCATGCATATCCTCCTTGTTGCATCAAAGAAATCTATAGTGCTCCAACTACTGGATGCGGTACATACGGTTCTTCTAAATAAGCAACTTCTTCGGGGGTTAATTTAATCGATAATGCGCCAACGGCATCTTCAAGATGGGATATTTTCGTCGCCCCTATAATGGGTGAGGTTATCGTTTCTTTTTGCAGCAACCAAGCAATTGCAATTTGTGAACGAAGAACACCGTGTTTTTCCGCCAGTTCGGCGACTCGATCTACAATGATACGGTCAGTGCTTGCAGTTGCATCGTATTTTGATTTCTGTACACTGTCGGTTTCAGATCGAAGCGTATGTTCTGACCAATCGCGTGTTAATCTGCCTGAAGCAAGCGGGCTATATGGAGTTACCCCAATTTTTTCCTCCTTACAGAGCGGCAACATCTCCCGTTCCTCTTCACGGTAGATAAGATTAAGATGATTTTGCATCGATACAAACCGGGTCCACCCGTATTTCTCTGCCACATTCAATGCCTTGAGGAACTGCCATGCGTACATTGCAGAAGCACCAATATATCTAGCTTTACCCGCTTTTATAACATCATGTAATGCCTCCATGGTTTCTTCGATAGGAGTGTGATAATCCCAACGGTGGATGATATAAAGATCTACATAATCTGTTCCTAACCGTTTAAGGCTCTTATCAATTTCACTCATAATATGTTTTCGCGAGAGTCCTCTGCCATTCGGTTTTTGGCTGTTTAAATCTTTTCCCGTAGGAAAATAAACCTTTGTCGCAATAACTACCTCGTCTCGGTTGGCAAAATCCTTAAGAGCACGACCAACAAATTCTTCACTTGTTCCGTCTGAATAAACATTGGCGGTATCAAAAAAATTGATCCCTAAATCGAGAGCTTTTTTGATAATTTGGCGACTGCTCTCTTCATCGATCACCCAGGGGTGAACCCAGCGTTCTTTCACACCAAAACCCATACATCCAAGACTCAGACGGGATACATCCAATCCTGAATTTCCAAGTTTCACGTACTCCATTTTGTTCACCTTCTTACTAAATGATTAATTACAATCCCCTGTACTCTTAATATGACTCAAATGAGATCGGGGCAGGTATCACAATCCTGCCAAATGATTGCATAATCCTCTCACAACCATTCACGAAATCGATGAATAGGATTTATAATGGAACCATCCGATTAGGCAAAGGAAGATTATAGATGTTTGATCAATTATATAGGCAAAGAGCAGAGCTCGCCGAAATGATAGAGAAGCACACTGGCCAAGACGGAACTCAAGCGACTGCTATACCTTCTTTATTTTTCTCACGATACTCCAGCCATATTGGTCCGATGTACGGAGTTCATAAACCTTCCTTGTGCATTGTCGTTCAAGGAGCGAAAGAGGTGATGCTTTCACAGGAGCGTTTCCTATATGGTCCTGCCGATTACCTGATTGCATCCGTAAAACTGCCAATTACCGGACAAGTTACGGAAGCCTCACCTAAAGTTCCTTATCTGGCCCTAAAAATTGAATTCACAGTCCATGAAATTTTAGAAGCGCTGCATGAATTCCAATTGGGTGTCGAAAAGAAAGAAAATGCGAGACGAGGAATGTATGTCAGTAAAATAGAGCCTTCTTTGCTGGACGCAGTAACAAGATTAGCTCGATTGCTGGATCATCCAGTGGATCATAAAATGCTCGCCCCTATCATTAAGAAAGAAATCATCTACAGAGTTCTCCAAGGAGAGCATGGAGCCACACTAAAACAAATCGCAATAGAAGGAAGTTCCACCAGCCAAGTTAGTGATGTGATTGAATATATCATGAATCATTTTGAACAGTCTTTTAAGATTGAAGACCTTGCAAAAATAGCAAATATGAGTGTTTCTTCCCTCCATCGCCACTTTAAAGAGGTAACGACCATGAGCCCGATTCAATTCCAAAAACAACTGAGACTGCAAGCTGCACGGAGTTTATTATTATCTGAATCCGCAGATGCAGCAGAAGTTGCTTTCCGGGTGGGTTATGATAGTCCATCGCAGTTTAGCCGTGAATACTCGCGCATGTTTGGCTTGCCGCCCAAAAAAGATATAATGCGCCTGTTAAATCACAGTGACATGATTAATGCGTAATGCCTAAGTATGATCTACTACCCCAAACAAGGAGGAGCGGGCATGAAGAACACCCGTTGCGCTGTACCAGGAACAGCCTTGGAAAAGAGCGGCTTCTATTACACGCTGTCCATTATCGGCGGAAAATATAAAATGACCATCATGTACTTACTCGCGGAGCATAAGGTTTTACGACACAATGAAATTCACCGATACCTGGAAAGCGTCTCCTATAAAACGCTAAGTGTTATGCTGAAAGAGCTTATGGCCGATGGCATTATTTCGCGCAAAGAGTACCCGCAGATTCCTCCCAAAGTGGAATATTCACTGACCGAGCGGGGACAATCCCTCATCCCGATCTTAAACATGATGTGCGATTGGGGGGAGCAGAATCGGGAGACTTATAACTTATCCAAAAACTCCAGATAGTCTTTAACGCCTTGCTCGATTTCTTCTGAACTTGAAGAATACTCCTCGCCAGGGACGATCTCTGCACCGTAAAAAGCGAAAAACGAGCGATAATCCGCACGACAATAATAGCGGAAAGTGGTCTCAAACGGTGTCAGCAACTGTTCCAACGTATAGTGGTATCGGCCGCTTTCCAGATAATCGCTCTTCCGGATCCCCGCGGTGACTGCCAAAGCTACTTTTTTCCCCTGCAGCTTGTCTCCCCCGTTCCTGCCGTAAGCCCAGCCTTGAGTCAGCACTTCGTCCAGCCAAGTTTTCAGAATGGGCGGGCATGAGAACCATTGGATCGGAAACTGCAGAACGAGATGATCGTGAGCCTCGACCAGCTTCTGCTCTTGTTCCACATCGATGATCCCATCTGGATAAGCGGAAGTTAATTCATGGACGGTATATGTTTCGGGATATTTTCGCAATTCTTCGATAAACCTCTTGTTAATGACAGACTTAGAAATGTTGGGATGCGCCACAATGATGAGTGTTTTCATGGAGAACCTCCTGTTTCTTGTTTTGAGAATCATTTTATTGGAGTTGAAAAATAAAACAAGAACGCACTTTAAAGTGGGGTACTTACCTCGAAGTAAGGGAATCCAATAAAAAAAGGACATCAGCCTGAGCTGTGTCCTCCTAGGAATTGACTAAACATATTCGTTCTGCCAGATCCTCAATCGTCTCTCGCATGGCAAGCTTTTGGCGCCAAGTTTCCGGGATCGCTTCATATCCATATCCAAAAAAAACGCAGTGCGGGAGTAAAAACACTCCCACTCTGCGGATTTGTTGACTTGCAACCGAATTACTGAGGCGCTTGATTACTCCACGTCTTGCCGCCGT
Organism: Paenibacillus sp. p3-SID1389; assembly: GCF_025151705.1. Classification (NCBI taxonomy): domain Bacteria; kingdom Bacillati; phylum Bacillota; class Bacilli; order Caryophanales; family Paenibacillaceae; genus Paenibacillus; species Paenibacillus sp. p3-SID1389. The sequence goes on from NZ_JALXVO010000056.1 coordinate 11,936, forward strand.
CAACGGAATACAACTTCTTGCCGTTCTCCGTTTTCACCAACAATTTTACGCTTCCCCTGTGGGTGAAGACTCCTTCTGTTGGTCCCTGACGATCTCCTTCCACAGGAGCCGTTCCTCTTGAAATGGTCACTTTGCCGTCAGCATCAATCGTTTCGTTTACCCCATTAGGTGCTTCTTGGCTCCAGGTTTTGCCGTCGTCTTCGGAGTACCATCTCGCACCGTCTTCCGATTTAACTAACAGGGTTGTGAACGAATTGGAGGCCGAAGCCGATACCGCACCGAGGGAAGCAACAAGCGCCCCGCATACAAGCAAAGTACCTAGTTTTTTCTTGTTGTTCATCGCAGATAGAAATTTGAATTTCATCGTGGGATACCTCCATTTTTTTGATTTTTTTTATCAAGCAGCGCTGCTTACATGGATCATCGTACGGGATGAACCTTTAGCTAACCTTTGATTTGCAGAGAAATTTGCAGCAATATCTTCCATCGGTAAACCGTCCGGCCCTTAAGGTTATCTAAAGGGAAGCCATTTATAATTTCTAATGAAGAGGGTCTATGCGATGAATTGGAGGTAAGAGGATTGAGGATTTTGCTTGTGGAAGATGAGGTTTTCATTGCAGAAGCCATCGCTCAGGTATTGAAAAAAAGTGGCTACACGGTCGACTTGGCCTTTGACGGCGAAGAGGGGTTACATCACGGCCTTTCGGGAATTTACGATATTATCGTTCTGGATATTATGTTGCCCAAGATGGACGGACTCGCCGTTCTCCAGGAACTGCGGGACAACGACATCATGACCCCGATCATTTTGCTGACCGCGAGAGGGGGGACCGAGGACAAAATTCATGGGCTCGATTGCGGAGCCCGATGATTATTTGGCCAAGCCGTTCCAGACGGATGAACTGCTTGCCCGCTTGCGAGCGCTTGGCCGGCGAGGAACGATATTGCATCTGGACGGACTGTTGACATGCGGCGACTTACAGCTGGATCCGCTTGCTCACATACTCCGATGCGGGGCTGATGAGGTCCAACTTCCTCCCAAGGAATCTCAAATGTTGGAACTGCTCATGCGCAGAAAGAACTTCGTCACCTCGAAAGAGATGCTAATTGAAAAAGTATGGGGCTATGAGACAGACGCGGACGAAAACCGTGTGGAGATGTACATTTCCCTCCTTCGTAAAAAGTTTGGAATGATGGGTTCAACTGTAATCATCCAAACGATTCGGGGAGCGGGATACATCCTGAAACCGTAGAGGGTGGGACTATGTTCAGTACGTTGCGGAATAAATTACTTTTTTTAAATCTGTCCATTACTTCAGGCGTCATCATTGCAGCATTCGCCTTTGTCTATTTCATTGCGTACAGCAATCTGCAGGCGGATATTCGTCAACGTCTTCATACTCAGCCTGAGACACAAATCCAAGTTGGGCCTGACAATCCAAATCAACCATCGGGACAAAACGGGAGTCCAACCACAGTAAGGCATAGGTTTGCGGATGATATCAGCACTTTTCATGTGGAAGTTGACGAAGACGGAAGGATCGTCCGTATCGAATCCGCCGTTAATTTGCCTGAAAGTGCATATCAACAGCTCGTGGAGATCGCTTGGAAGAACCAAGACGAGAATGAAATGATTAAACTGGAAGACAGAGAATGGCGGTATTCCGTCGCTCCCATCCGCGTTCAGGTCGTTGGCGAAGACGGGATTCCACAAGCCATTAACGACCAAAACTACAGCCTCATTTTCCTGGATGTTACGGAGATGAACAGCACGCTAAATCAACTTCTTATGACCCTGCTATTCGTTGGCATCAGCACGCTGATCGTGATTTTGGGTGTGAGCTTTTACTTCGCTAACCGGGCGATCAAGCCAATCCAAGGAGCGTGGGAGAAGCAAAAGCAATTCGTAGCCGACGCCTCCCACGAACTAAAAACGCCGCTTTCGATCATCCATGCGAACTGTGACGCACTTGTCGCAAGTCAGGAAGATACCATTCAGAACCAAATGAAGTGGATTGATTACATTCGGGCCGGAACGGACCGGATGGGCAAGCTCGTCCAGGATTTGCTGATTCTTGCCAAAACCGACGATGAACGGATAACGCTGCACAAAGAACATTTTAACCTTAGTGAAGTTGTCGACACCGTCTCCCAGTCCATGGAAGCGGCAATAGCAAGCAAAAGGCTCTCCCTCACCCGTTCGATTGAGCCCGACCTGATCGTATCCGGGGACCCAGACGGTGTAAGCCAGGTGGTGGGCATCTTGCTCGACAATGCCATCAAGTATGCGAGTCCAGGCGGTTGGATTCGGCTGTCGCTGACAAGATCAGGCCGACGCATCGAATTTTCCATTACCAACAATGGGCGTGGAATTGCCAAAGAAGACCTTCCAAAGGTATTCGACCGATTCTTCCGCGCCGATCGCTCCCGCACGTATAAAGACGGCAGCTATGGCCTGGGCCTCTCCATCGCACAATCGATCATCAAACAGCATGCCAGCGTGATTAAGGTCAGAAGTGTGGAGAATCAAGCGACTACGTTTTCGTTTTCGCTTGCCAAGTGATCCGCGGAATATCTCCAAAAATTAATATGAATTATTGAATTATTTTCCTCCTTTAGCAAACAATACATCACAACTTGGTAAAGGAGGCAGAGAGTTTATGTGTCAACGGTTTTCCATGGCGGCCGAGCTGCCGGAGGTTCAGGAGCATTTTCAGATCGGACGGGTCATGTGTTATTATAAAAATCGCTTTAACATCAGCCCTACACAGCCTACGCCGGTGGTACTTCAACAGGACGGGGAGCGGGTGCTTGACGAGTTCCGCTGGGGGCTCGTTCCTTATTGGGGCAAAGATGCGGTGAATGCCGATCTGCGAAACGTCCACCAGAATCCGACGTACCGTCGGCTGATCAGCACACAGCGTTGCGTGATCCCCTGCAATGGCTTTTATTATTGGAAAAAAGACGGCAAGAAAGAATACCCCGTGCGGGTCGTGCTGAAAAACCGCGGCATCTTTGGAGTCGCCGGCCTGTACGAAATTTGGCGGGATACGCGCGGCGAGCCGCTCCGCACCTGCACCCTTGTGATGACGGAGGCGAACCCGCTGATCGGGGAGTTTGAGAACCGGATGCCGGCGATTTTGTCCCCCGAGGCTATGACCCGGTGGCTGGATGAAGAGGTTAGTGACCTCGACGCACTGGACCCCATCTTGCGGCCGCATGTAGCGGAGGAGATGCAGGCCTATCCCGTAACGCCGCTGATCGACAATGACCGGTACGATTCCGATGAATGCATCCGGGAGATGGACTTGGAGTTAGCTTGGGTGAAGCGTTAAGCGCATGGGGGCAACTTTGTTACATATACATGCAAAAAAGCTCTTGGACGATCATGTCCAGGAGCTTTTCATTTGGCTTAATTTAATTAAGTCTGCCGTCTTATCGCTCTCCTTCAGAGCTTGCCATACCTTACATGCTCTGTAAAAGATAGTGTGACCGGAATCACCTTATCGCTCCTTTTCCAGCGTTATCTTCAATAGAGAGCTTCTTGGTAAGAAATAGATGGATTAGGAGGATGTAACATGGAGAAAATCGAGGTTAACTTTGAAAAAATGTATTATGGTTTCCCGGTCATTTTAACCAGCTTTTACGATGAAAATGGGGTTGCGCACGTGACGCCGTCCTCGTCCTCTTACTCGCTGAAGGACCTGATGGTGCTGGGCTACAACAGCAAAGGATTTGCCGCACAGCATCTCAAGGCGGGAGCCGACTTCGTGGTGAACCTGCCGGATCGCTCCCTGCAGGAGGCAATAAACTATTGCGGTTCACGCTCCGGTGCAGAGGGCAGCAAATTCGCCGCAGCCGGCCTGACACCGGTAGCTTCGGAGCATGTCAATGCCCCGGCGATTAAAGAGTGTCCGATCTCCATCGCTTGCCGGGTTGTTGAAGTTGTCGAGAGCGAGGAATTCCCGGGGCTGACCCATATTTTTGGCCGAATCGTCAGCCGATCCGTCGCCAAGGAATATTTGAGCGCGGAGGGTCGTTTGCTGATCGACAAGCTGAACCCGGTGATATATGCCGGAGACGGGGTTAAGAAGGGGTTCCGGTTTTTGCAGCAGAGCTGACAGCGCAGTGATATTCTCTAGTTTCCTTACGCGAAAAAAAGCTGCTTCTTCGCTTCAATAGCGAGGGAGCAGCTTTGTTACTTTACTGATCTAACAGCCAACGCCGCAGCACGTTCGCGTGATTATACACCGGGTCCTTGGCGGCATACAGCAAGGTGACCGGACGTTCGCGCGCGATTTCGCGGATCCGGTCCGCCAGCACGGCGCATTTCGGACTGCTGTTCAATTCGCGCAAATAGTTGGTGCTAAATTCCGCATACCGCTCCATCCGGTGCGCGAATTCCTTGCGCAGCTCCGGGCTGGGAGCGATTCCCTTCATCCATTCGTCAATCGCCGCATCGGCCTTGGTCATCCCGCGCGGCCATAGGCGATCCACGAGGATGCGGTATCCGTCCTCGGGGGCTGCCGTTTCGTAGATCCGCTTTACGCGGATCTGCTCTCCTAGCGTTGTTGCTTGGGGCAAGCCCGTTCCCGCCGCAAAACGCCGCACTTCGTCCGCTGTTGGCATACCCGCTTGAGCACCAAACTTCGTCACAGCCAGCGCGGAAGCCAGCGACGCATACTGTATGGCTTCTTCCAGACTTTGCCCCTGAACGAGAGCGACGGCCAGCGCAGCATTAAAACAATCGCCGGCCCCTGTCGTATCTACAACAGAAATGACATGTCCCGCCACGGTTCGAACCTCCCCCGCCTCAGCCAAATAGGCCGATCCATCAGCGCCCAACGTGGTTACAACTTGGGCCGCACCTCGTTCCTTGAGGCGCTGCATCGCCAGGCGGAGGAAGTCGCTGTTCACATCCGTCATGTCCAATCCTATCCCGGCGTATCTCCCCAGCTCCGTACGGTTCGGCGTTATATAGTCGATACAGCCATAAAGCTCTGCCGGAAGTTCCCGAGCCGGGGCAGGGTTTAAAATTACTTTCTTGCCCAACGACTTAGCAATTCGCGCTGCATATAACACCGTTTCCACCGGAATTTCCAGCTGGAGCAGCACGATATCGGCCTCCTTCAGCTTGTCCAAGTGCTGATCGATATCCGCCGGTGTCACCTGATCGTTAGCTCCGGGAACAACCAGAATACTGTTGTCACCATCGGCAACGTAAATTGAAGCAACACCTGTTGCCGTATCGGTCAGCCGTTTGACGCCGCTGACATCAATGCCTTCCTTGCGCAAGGCAGCCATCAGATCGTCTCCAAAAGCATCCGCCCCAACCGCACCAATCATTGAGGTGCTCGCCCCCAAACGAGCTGCGGCAACCGCCTGATTTGCCCCTTTGCCTCCCGGGATGAAGCGAACCCGGTCGCCCAGCAGAGTCTCCCCGATCTGTGGAATTTGCCGCGCCTCCACCACAATATCCATATTCAAACTGCCGATCACAGCCACCTTAGGTTGCGTCAAAGTCATAACCATCCGCCCTTAAACTTAGTTTCTGCCCTCAAGTTTATGCCAGAAGCTTGCTTTCAGCAAGTTGGAATCCAGAACAACAACCGTTGTGCAGCCCCTTTTCCACCATTATCCCCTTCAGTCAGATGGCATGCGAACTTGTAGTCTGATCGTGCGTTTTTGCATCATTATGTATCTGAATCAGGTCTACTCTCCACCTATTTTGTCCCCGCTCTCCATCGATCTCACCACCACCCGCTTCACCGCCTAACTCAGGTATTCCTGAACCAACGGGATAATGGTTAAAAAGGGGCCGCCAGAGAGCAACAACTCCAGTTAAAGGTCCAATAATCAAATAACCGGGACCCCAAGGCCCCGGTCGGCATGTGTATACTATAAAAACTGCACCCGCTTATTTAATGCGCCGGGCGGAACCATAAATGCCTGGGCCCGCTTGAACCCGACCGGTGCTCCGCGCACAATGGTCAGCGCTTTGTAGTATTCGATGAAGGGGAAGCCGGACGTTTCACCGCGCGCATAGGCGTACACGTTCATCGCTTTTACCCAGGTTTCATAGGCTTCTTCCGGGATATCCACGAACACCTCTGGCTGGAAGTCATACGGGTCCTCCCAGTTGTCGGTATAATAGAGCGGGCCGGAGTAGTGATTCGGCAGCGCCCGCTCTATCGTTTTCAGCGCCGCATAGAACCGGGCATCCTCAACGATGTAGTGCGTGTTCGCATGATCCTTATGCATCGAGCCTTTCCAGTGCGTGATGAGCAGCGTGGGCTTCACTTCGCGAATCACGTCTGCAACCTGGTATTTAACCTCTTCGTCGACCGGCAGCTCCGCATCCTTATAGGCGAGAAACCGTACGTCCGCCCCAACGATCTCGGCGAATCTGTGCGCCTCTTCGATTTTTTGCTTCGCATAATCGTCCGGGGACAGCTTGGGATGCCCCTTCTCTCCTGGCGTCAAGTGCAGGAAAGTCGCTTTATGTCCCGCCTGTACGTATTTTGCGATAACGGCCCCCGCTGTTAAATCCATATCTCCGGCATGCCCGCCGATGGCCAATATATGTTGTGGTTTATCCATTTCCATGATCCGGAATCTCCCTTCAAGTTGTAGTATTGTTGGCAATCAAAATATCCGCCACGCCTATTCTTTCAACCCAGAGTTCATCATGCCGCGGACGTAATATTTTTGCAGAATGATAAACACGATGAGGATCGGCACCGTCGAGATGACAAGTCCTGCCATCAGAAGCGGTTGGGTCAACGTCGGATCCAGGTGGTCCTTCAGCATTTGCACCCCAACGGGCAAGACCGCCAGCTCGGGATTTACTGAGTTAATGATCAATGCCCAAATGAACTCGTTCCACTGCCCAATAAATTCAAAGATCGCCAGAGTGGCTAACGCAGGCCCGGCCATCGGCAGAATGAGCCGGAAATAAATACGGAACTCCGATGCACCGTCAATACGAGCGGCTTCCAGGTACGCGTTGTTGATCGTCATAATGAACTGCCGCATCAGGAATATGCCGTACGCGCTAACCGCAAAGGGGAGAATCAAGGACAGGATCGACGTCGTCATCCCGCCTACGCCCCCGTTGCCAAAGAGATCATTACCGCCTACCAATGGAAAATGCGTCATAATATAAAAGTTCGGGATAAAGAACAGAAAGCTCGGAATCATCATCGTCGACAAAATAAACCGAAAGATCCCATCCCGTCCGCGAAACCGCAGCTTCGTGAGTGCGTACGCCGCCATCGAGCTTGTCAGCAGCACCAAAACGGTGGTGATGACGGATTTGAGCAGGCTGTTTTTGAACAACAAAGCGATGTTCAGAGATTCAAACGCCAATTTATAGTTGCCAAACTGGAACGTCTCCGGCAAAAAGCGGTAGTACAGGCTGTTATACTCCGCCGGCCCCTTAAACGAGCTAAAGATCATATCCAGGAAAGGGAACAGCATCGCGATGGAGCCGATGACGATGATTGTAAAGGAAACCCAAGGCTTTTTTCTCCGTCGCATTAGTAGCTCTCCACCCCTCCCTGTTTAAAAAACCGCATCTGGATCGCCGTAATGATCATGATGCATACAAACAACACAAACGCCATGGCGCTGGCAAGTCCCCAGTTACCAAAGGAGAACGCCTGCTTATACATTTCCAAACCTGCTACGTTGGTGGCATCGCCCGGACCTCCGGTGCGCGTCATGACCATGGTTAGCGTAAACGACTGTAGTCCGCCGATAAACGAGGTGATCAATACGAAGGTGATGGATGGTTTAAGCAGCGGCAGCGTGATCCCAAGAAACACCTTCCACAAACTTCCCCCTTCCAGATCCGCAGCCTCATAGTAGTCCTCCGGGATCGCCTTGAGCCCGGCCGACAGGATCAGCATCGAACTGCCGATCCCGAGCCAGCCTCCAACGACAATGACCGACGTCAGCGCGGTGTTGGGGTCTTGCAGAAAGTTTTGCCGAGGGATGCCCACCCAGGTGAACAGCTCGTTGATCAACCCATTTGTCGGGTTGTACAAGTACAGCCAGATGTTGCCGATGGCGACAACCGTCGTGACCGATGGCAGAAAGTACAGCGTTCGCCATAGTCCCTCCCAGCGCAGACGGGTGATGAAATAGGCGACTGCCAATGCACAGACAAACGAAATCGCCACCGTACCAAACGCAAACGTAAACGTATTGGTTAAGATCGGATGCAAAAAGTTCGAATTCGCTGAAAACAATGTGCGGTAATTGGCCAAACCTACCCACCGGATCGACGCGAGGTCGAAGCCGCCCCATTCCGTAAAGCTGAGGAACAGAGAGAAGAAAAACGGGATCACCAGGAAGATCGCGTAAAACACGAACACCGGCGTCAGGAACAAATAACCAACCAAGCCTTCACGATATGCTAAACCCATCTTCTGTCTCATCGGCCGGTCCCCTTATTGTCCCAGCTTCGCCTGGATATCCCTCTGGGCATTTGCGAGCTCTTCTTCCTTCGTGGCTTTGCCTGCCCACATGTTTTCAATCTGCTTATACAAAATGTCCTGGATTTCCGAAGCGGTGGCCGGGCTTTGTTCAGGATTCGCGTATTGCAGCGCATCGGAGAACGTTTTGGCGATCGGGTCGGCGGCCAGCTTGTCTTGGATCGTTTGTGAGGCGAGATCGGTTTTGCGCGCTGGTACCGTATTAAAGCCTTCGATCAAGAAGTTTCCTTCCGGCGTCATCCCGTTCTTCACCTCAACCGAGTTAAACCACTTGAGGAACTTCCATGCGGCTTCCTGATGCTTCGACTTGGAGTTTACGCCCCAAGCCCAGGTATACGCCAAGGAGCCCTGAGTTTGACCGTCCGGTGAAGGCAGCGGGGCTGCACCTACGTCGACGAAGCTGTCTTTCATGAGCGTTTTCAAGGAACCCGCCCACCAGCCGGCCTCAATCGTCATCGCCACTTGACCGGCGCCAAACGCCTTGGTCGTCTCGAACCCGATGTCGGAGATCCCGTTACTTCCGTAAACCTTCGAATAAAGATCGATCGTTTGCTTTGCAGCCTCACTGTCGAGATTCGGCTTGCTTAAATCCTCGCTTAACAACGTGCCTCCGGCGGTAGCCAGCAGCCCCATAAATGGCTGTACCACTTTACCGGCATAACCTCGCAAGAAGCCGAACCCTTGTACCGTGGTTTTACCGTCCTTGTCTTTTTGCTCGATGGCAGTAGCCATTTGCAGCAGTTCATCCCACGTTTTCGGCGGCTGGTCAAAGCCTGCTTCCTTCAGCAGCCGCTTGTTGTAAAACAGACCATAGGCCTGCACCTCGGTCGGATAACCGAAGATTTGCCCGTCGATCGTTGCTGCAGCCACGGCGGATTCTGGGTAATTCACTCTGATGTCAGCCGCGATATCCTCAGGTGCCGGGGCCAATACCTTATTTTTGGATAACTGTCCGCCCCATAAGGTGTACGTATGGACGATGTCAGCCACCTGACCGGCTGTCTGCTTGGTCATCATTGTGCTGAGCAGCTGGTCAAATTCGACCGGAGTCAGCTTCACTTGGATGTCGGGATTTTCTTTGTTCCATTGTTCGATGTAAGGTTTGAGGAGGTTCTCGTTTTCACCGGTATAATGCGAAAGCAAGGTGAGGGTCACTTTCGAGGAGGAACTTGCGTTGTTGCCGGAAGAACAGGCGGTCATGCCAATGGCGCAGACGATCGTTAAAAGCCAAATGAACGTTTTATTCACGCTTCTCCCTCCCAGGATAGGACTTAGGATCGTATTTGCTTGTTGCTGTTCTGTTTTTACCGCAGCACGGATGAGGTGTTTATGCGAAGGTCTTTACCATGATGTCGAAGGTTCTTGTAACCGAAAAACCTGTTTGTTTGTACAGATACCCTGCCGGGCTCTGCTCGCCGGTCCAGAGAAACCAGACTCCGTGCAGCCCATGGGCACGCATGGTGTGAAGGCAGTGATGAAGCAGAATTTTGCCGATGCCCCGGCCGCGTTGATCCGGATGAACGCCAAACGGTCCAAACCGTTCGCGAACTCCTTCGTACCCGCCAAACAAGCAGAAGCCGACAAGCCGGCCGCGCTCGCGGGCCACCATAATTTGCTCCAGCGGCAACCCCTGAAGAATGCCCTCACGGATTGCCCGAGCCCAGTCCGAATTAAACAATTCCAGATTAAAGCGGATCAATTCCGTCAAATCGGCATCCTGTGCCGTGCGAAAGGTATAACCTTCCTCCTCCCTTTGCCGCTTCAGCGCTTCGACCTCGGCCGGAGTTTCATAGCCCACCAGGCTGTAGTCCATCGCAACGGCGGAGTATTGCTTGGTAAAGCCGTTTTTTTGTAAAAATGCCGCCCCTTTCGGGTAGCCTGCTGCGTCAATGCCAGGCACGATGTAATTGGGAGCGTAGGAAGCGAAGAACAGCTTAGTGCGGCCGTGCTCGCGCAAGAAGCGTTCAGCTTCAAGCAGCAGCCGGCTGCCCACGCCCTGCCGTTCGAACTTGGGATCCACGAAGAAAAATGGAATCCAGCCGTTCTCCGGCTCCAGCTCTGTGCCGCTCATCGGAAGCAGCCGCCGCACCGCGTAGACGCAGCCGACTAACCGATCCGTCTCGTCAAAGGCGAAGCGCATGCCTTCCGGATCAAAGTTGGCGTCCAGCAGCACCAGATTCCGGAACCGCTTCGCCGTCACCGGGTCGAGGAGCAGCACGCGGTTCCAAAGCTCGACCAGCTTCGCTTCGTCGCCAGGCCGGTACCCCCGGGTTGCGATTTGTCCCATGATGGATCTCCTCCTGTTCTCTATCGTTGAACTTGTTGAACAACTTCTTCGCGGCCAACTGGCCCTGTTGCCACAGCTGCTATGCATCGGCAAACGCTGCAGCGACCGTGTTATGAAACTTGGCGCGCAAGCCGGCTACGGATCGATCCCTCCCGTAATGGACGCGATTGGTCAGCAGGACGCAGGCCAGCTCCCTTTGGGGATCGATGTAGAGGCTGGTGCCGGTGAACCCGGTGTGGCCGTAGGCCACCGGGGAGAGCAGGTCGCCGGCGGCGTCAAACGGGTCGCCGCGCAGTACCCAGCCGAGGCCGCGGCGGCCGCCCGGTACGCCGTCCGTGCACGGCCGCGTCGCGGCTTCCACCGCCGCGGCCGAGAGCACCCGCCGGCCGGCGGCGGCACTGTAGCCGCGGCCGAGCCACAGCTCCGCGTACGATGCCAAATCGTCCGCGGTGGCAAACAGGCCGGCGTGCCCGCTGACGCCGGCCAGGGCCCGGGCGTTCTCGTCGTGGACGACGACGGGAACGCCCGCGGGGCCCGAGCCGACCGCCGTGCCGGGCTCGGCGGTCGAGGCGAGACGCCGGCGCATCTCCGGCGCCGGCGCCGTGAGGTAGCCGCTGGACGCGAGGCCCAGCGGCGAGAACAGCTCCGCTGACGCCAGCTCCGGCAGCGGGCGTCCCGCCACCTTGGCGATGATCTCGCCAAGCAAAATATAGCCCAGGTCGCTATACACCACCCTAGCGCCCGGGGCTGCCTCCGGCGGAGCCTGGCAAATGAAATCCACAATCTCCCCCCGGCTGAAGCCGTAGGAGTGCAGATCGTAGAATGGTGCCAGGCCCGCCGTATGCGTGAGCAGATGCCGGAGCGTCATCTGCTCTCCCCCCGTCCCTGACCGCCGCTTCGCTTCCGCGGCGGCCAGGGACGGCAAGTACAACGCTGCCGGATCATCCAGCCGCAGCTGCCCGCGTTCGGCCAGCAGCAAGGTCAGCGGCAGCGTCACCATGATCTTCGTCAGCGAGGCGCAGTCGAAGATCGTCTCAAACGAGACCGGCGTCTTCCCGGTGTCGTCGTCCACGGCGTTACCGCAGGCGAAGCGAATTCGCCTGCCGCGCCGGGACACGACCGCAACTCCGCCGGGAATCTCCCCTGCGCTCACCGCTTCGCGCAGCGTATTCCCGATCCACGGAACTCGGTCCGGGTCCAGTCCCATCGCTTCCGCCGCTTCCGCAGCCTCGAGCCAATTCACTTCGCTCATCTGCAACCCTCCTTGGCCTTACTTAAATCAGCTGATAGTTTTGCTCTTAGGGCAATTATAAAGACGTTGAAATTTTATTTCAATAAGAAAATATATTTTGAAATTTAATTCCGCAAAATTGTCCAATACTTCTGTTAAATCAACAATTTTCGCCACGTTTTTCTCACATCAACTTAACGCAAAAAGCCAGAGTCTTCGCATCCGAAATGCGATAACTCTGGCTTGCTGAAACAGCTAAAACTTACATAGAGAACTTCTGACTTAAGCTTGATGCGGAGCCGAGGCTTTTGCCGCTTGCACCGCACCTTCCTCGCCGCCTTCCTTGGCAGTTTGGGGTGTTGGTTCCTGGTTCGTGGACCGAAGCGGCAGCTCACGAAGGAAGAAGACCAGCACGAAGGCCACAACCAACACCAACGTACCTGTAAAGAATACGGTAGACAACGTAGTTTCCAAGGCATCACGGATGCCTTGGATCATCTGTGCAAACAGCGGCTGTGCATCAGCCGGCAAACTTGCTTGCGTTTGCTCCAGCAGCGGCTTGTTCATCAACGTCTGCGGATTAGCGAAGGCCGTCATTCGCTGAACCAATTGCGGATCCATCTGGCTCATATCCGGTGCAGACGAGGATTGCAGCGCCTCTTTCAGGTTTTTCGTCAAGTTGTTGGACATGACCGTCCCCATCACGGCGATCCCAATCGTACCGCCAAGGTTACGGAACAGCTGCGTCGATGCAGTAACAACGCCAAGCTCTTTATGCGGCACGGCATTTTGCGTGGCCAGCGAGAATACCGGCATCCCGACACCCAAGCCTAAACCAAATACGATCATACTAAGAATGGCAACCGGTACGCTGTTCATGAAGATCATGATGACCATCCCTGCGATCATGATCGGAATACCAAACAAGGCAAACTGTTTGTATTTCCCTTTCTTGGCGATTAACTGACCAGTGATGGCGCTCGCGACAACCATGACGATAGACATCGGCATCGTAACGTAGCCAGCATAAGTCGGCGAAATGCCCAACACGCCCTGTACGAAGAACGACAAGTAAATCAGGGCGCCCATCATTCCGAAGTTCATAATAAAACCGATTATATTCGAAATCGTCACCACATCGTTTTTAAACAAGTGCAGCGGCAAAATCGGATTTTTCGCCTTCGATTCCACGAACACGAAGATCAAACCAGACACGACTGTGGCCACCAGCAAACCGATGATTTGCGTCGAACCCCAAGCGTAGGTCGTTCCCGCCCAAGAGAAGGCCAACAGCAGCGGCACAATTGTTGTCGTCATAAACAACGAGCCTACATAGTCGATACTTTGAGAGCTGCCGCGTTCCATCTTTGGAAATAGCGACAAAATCATGATAAATGCTACAATGCCCAGCGGCAGGAAGATCCAGAACAGCCAGTGCCAATCCATGTGATCGACGAGGTAACCGCCCAAGGTTGGGCCAAGTACGCTCGAAAAGCCAAAAATCGCGGTCATCAGACCCATCCATTTCCCGCGCTCCCGCGGCGGGAACAAGTCACCTACAGCCGTAAAGGCCGTCGACTGGATAATCCCGGCGCCGATCCCTTGAATCCCCCGGTAAGCGATGAACTGGAACACGTCCGAAGACGTCCCCGTCATAAAAGCGCCCATCATAAAGAGCAGAATCCCAATCAACAGGAACGGCTTCCGCCCGTACATATCGGACAGCTTGCCGACCAGGACGGTAGCAATTGTGGACGTCAGCAAGTAAATATTGATCGTCCAAGTATAATAGTCCATGCCGTCCAGAATCGAAATAATTCGCGGCATGGCTGTGCTCACGATCGTCTGGTTGATGGCGGCGAAGAACATCGCGGCCATGATAGCGATCATGATCGAAACTTTGCGTTTAAGTGATAAATGTTCCATGTAGTTTCTCCATCTCCGTTATGATTTATTTTCTATATTTGCAAGCACCACGCCAAGAATTCGCCGCAAATGCTGTAAATCTTCCTCATGCAGCTGATCAAAAATCCCCTCGAGCATCTCCTTCTGACGTTCGGTGATCTGGTTGATGATTTCCCTCCCCCGATCGGTAATCGAGATGTTTACAACCCGGCGGTCGTTCTCCCCGCGTTCGCGGTTCACATACCCCTCCGTAACCAGCCGGTCCGTAATTCCCGTGATTGCTGCCGAGGTAATCCCCAAGCTCTCTGCGATCTGCGATACGGTATGCGTACCGGAGGTGTGCAGCATGTAGAGCATTTTATATTGCGGAAAACTAAGGTTAAACTCACCCCCGCGTTTGTTCCACTCCTGCGTGATCGCCTTGAACAGCGTTCGAAACATCGAGGTGACTTCGAACAGCTCTTCTTTTTTCACCAACGTTTCTCTCCTCCTTCCTGCCTTGAGCCGTTCGATTAATTTAACAATTTAATTAATTTACTACTTAAATATTTCAGCGGTTAATAATATACTCCTTAATAAATCCCCCGTCAAGCACCCGGCTCAACGAACTTTTTGACAGCGGAAAATGCGGCCCTGGTTATCCCCCTCCACTTTTGCTGCTCAATGCGGGCTTTCCGCTCCTTTTCCCCCTTATCCCCTTTTTTCGCGCCTCTTTTACACCATTATCCCTTTCGTTCAGAAATAGGTGATTAAATCATCCGACCTTTATAGGAGATGAATTCATCCAACCTTTTTAGAGTAGATAGAACAAGATGGAGAGTTGGAATATTTTTCTTGATGACGGAACATTTGTTTGGTATAATGAGGAAAAAGAGAACGAATGTGCGTATTTGTTGAGTTAGAGGGATTTAAATTGGAGGGATCGGACATGGAATTAGGTACGAGCATGGAGCTTCAATCTATCAGTAGCCGTTTTCAAAGTGAAGCCGACTGCATCGAGGCGATCATCGCTATGAAGTGGCCAAACGGATTTGTTTGCCCGCGCTGCGCTTATACCGAATGCACCCGCC
>NZ_JALXVO010000057.1:0-26095 GCF_025151705.1 Paenibacillus sp. p3-SID1389
AGGTAAAGCCATGAACTCAGCCGGAAAGAACAAGTCCTCGTCTTCCAGCAAGAAGAACGGCAAAAAAGGCGGCTTCCGGCCTAAAACCCCGGAATACACCGTAGCTGCGCTGCTGCTCTCCGGCAAACTACGCGTGGATTCCGTCCAGTTATACCGAAACGCGACCATGTTCGTCTCCTTGGTTGGCGAGTACAAAACGATCAGCAGCGACGCGAACGCCGATAAACTGCTGAATTTCCTCAATGAAAACGGGGATCTCACCATCAACGACATCATTAATGCCATGAAGAAAAAAGCGGACAGTTCCTCCTAATGCTGGCGTTCGTTGTCGTAAGCCGGAGTTGCTCCAAATGCCTGTTCATTTCAGCGGACGCCAAATGGAGATTGTACGCTTTGAACTTAATTACGATTACGGGGGTTTGCCACATGGGTCAATTTGACGGCGAAGGTTTTTCCGAATGGATTGTGATCATTATTCTGGTGGTTTTATTTTTCTATGGTTCCAACGATATTGAAACGCTAACAGGCGCCCCCACTTCCGACAACTGAGGAGGCGCCCGTTTCGCCCATCTTTATTTCAACTGAAGACGAATCGTCTTGATTTCATAAGGCGTCACTGTCAACTCAATCGTATCTGCGGAGGACAGCTCTCCGGCCGGACGTTCCATCAGGTCGGTTTCCTGCCAGGACGCCACGGGCACTCCGACGTGTAACCGGACGCGGCCCCGGCCGCCCTTATATTCATGGAAACGGACGATCACGCTATCGTCGTCTTCCGCTTTTTTCACCGCATCGATGACGACATCCGCACTGCCGCTCGTTTGAAGCAAGGAGAACGACGGAGTATGAGCCGTACCTGGCGTAGCGTATACCGGTTGATTCAGGAGCGCTGCCGCCTGCACGGTACCGCCTTCGGACCAATCCCCCTCATGCGGATACAGCGCATACGTAAATTCATGCTCGCCGCGATCCGCCTGCGGGTCTGGGTACGTTGCCGATTTCAGCAGCGACAGGCGTATCACATGATCCTTAATGTCATGCCCGTACTTGCAATCATTCAGCAGACTAACCCCATAGCCGCGCTCCGACAAATCCACCCATTGATGCCCGACCGTTTCGAAGCGGGCGAAATCCCACGACGTGTTCCAATGCGTTGGGCGCTTCACATTGCCATACTGAATGTCGTAAGTCGCTTCCGTCGCCCGAATGTCCACTGGAAAAGCAACCTTCAGCAGCTGCTGACGTTCCTGCCAATCCACCCAAGTCCGGAAATCGATCCGCCGGTTATCGGCATACAGAATCATCTGCTGGCGAATCGTCGAGCTCATGTACGTCCAGGTAAATGTGACGACAGCCCGCAGCGTACCGGTAACGACCTTGCATTCTTGGAGTTGCTCAACCTCGCGCTGCTTCTCCTGATAGAACACATCGATGTCCCAAGCCTCAAACATTTTGGGCTTATCCTCAAACACCTGCAGCACGTTGCCCCGTTCGCCGGAAGCCAGCACTTCACGGCCAGCGACGCGGTCGAAGATGGAGATCAGCTGCCCGCGGTCGTTCCACTCAATGTTATAAATCGGAGTTTCGATCCCGTTTGGCCGCGCTTTAAACGGTTCGCTTGTCACCGCGTTATTTGCTTGCCCGTCCTTCTTACGTTGGATCGTTACAAAGCCAAGCGGCGGCACGTTCTCCACGCGTACCCACACGGTCGTCCCGTCGAATTCGGATTGCAGTTCTTGCCCATCCGCTTGAATCCACTGTGTTCCCGTGTCTGTGTCTTGACCTTCCAAGGCAACCAGTCCGGTAAACGGCCAAGAGGACGGATTCCACACGGTATACGTATCCCCCGCATCGCTCGTCAAGGCTTGAATGGCCTGCTCCCGGCACGACTCCAGCAGCGATTCAGCTTGGGCATACTCCTCCTTGGAGTCGCGGTATACCTCTGGAATGGACGAGCCCGGGATGATGTCGTGGAACTGGTTGCGCAGGATCGTTTTCCAGCTTTCGTCCAGCTTGGCCTTCGGATAGGCCTCCCAGTTTCCGCAGCCCGCAAGCAACGCCTGCAAGCTAAGCAGCCATTCGGCGTCCCGGGACAGCAGCTCCAGCTTCCGGTTCATTTTTTTATTGTACGCCTGGCTGGTATAGGTTCCCCGGTGGTACTCCAGGTACAACTCGCCGTCCCACGTATGGACGTAACGATCCGCTGCTTCCACTGTCTCATGCAGCTTCGCAAAAAAATCGTCCGCCCTTCCGGTCGTCACACGCGGCAGACCCGGCATCTCGTCGAGGCGCCGACGCAGCTCCAAGTGCTCGCGGTTTACGCCGCCGCCGCCATCGCCGTATCCGTAAGAGAGCAAGAGTTCCTTGTTCACTTCTTTATCGCGGTAAGCCTCCCAGATGCCTTGCACGCTGGACGCCTCGATCTGCCCGTTGTAGGTGTACCACCAGAAATTTCCGTCCTGCGGCGTGGTGATGAAGTGGGTCAGCACCTCACTGCCGTCGATGCCGCGCCACCAAAACGTATCATGCGGCATGCGGTTGTACTGGTTCCAGCTGATTTTTGTTGTCATGAACGTGTGAATACCCGACTTGCGTAAAATCTGCGGCAAGGCCCAGCTGTAGCCAAAGACGTCCGGCAGCCACAGATAGGTGCATTCCTGGCCAAATTCCTCGCGCAAAAACCGCGTCCCATACAGCAGCTGCCGCACCAGCGATTCCCCGCTCGTCAAATTGCAGTCCGCCTCCAGCCACATGCCGCCGGCCGCTTCCCAGCGTCCTTCTTTGACCCGTTCCTTGATCTGTTCATAGAGCTCCGGGTAATCCTGCTTCAGATATTCGTATAGCTGCGGCTGCGTTTGCAGGAACACGTATTCCGGGAACATCTCCATCAGTCGCAGTACGGTGCTGAAGCTGCGGGCTGCTTTTTCCCGTGTATGCTTCAGCCGCCACAACCAGGCGACATCGATATGCGTATGCCCGATGCATTGCACCGTCACCGGCGACGTTTTCTTCATTCCCGCCACCGCCTGGGTTAATTGCTCCTCCGCTTCCGTCAGCGACGCATAAAACGCCTCCGATCCCGGATAGGACCAATCGATTCGCAGGAAAGCGCGATCCAGCGCCGTCAACAAATCCGTCCGCTCCGGCGCGTTCGCCGGCAATACCTCCACCGTCTGCATGACCGCACGGGCCGTATAGTACAGACGGTCCACCGTTCCGTCCAGCCACGCGATCTCCGCCCGCTTGATCCGGTGCTCCTGTACCTGCGGTTTCCCGCCGCCCTCCAGACCGGACCATAAGCGGAACTGCAGCTTCACCTTCGTACCGGAAGCCTCGTCCGGGAAAAATACCTCCTGGTGATTCATATCCACGCCTTGGAACGGTTCGCCGTTGACATACAGAAGCGATTCAAACCCGGAGTTGTTTCCGCCTCCCGTTTTGCCGAAGTCAAACACGCCAACGATCTTGCGCCCTTTCCATTCGGCCGGAAGCTCGACGTCCGTCTCCAGCCATAAATAAAGATCGCGGCCTTCCCAGCGTTCTCCTGTCTGCATTGTGGACCACGGCCCCTCCTTGGGCGGTCTGGCGCCGATGCGCCCTTCCTCATCCACTTGCGCGCGAAACGCCTCGATCGGCCGGGCATCGCGATATCGATACCCCTCCAGCTCGCGAATCCGTGCGTTTAATTTCTCCTCCGTCCAGAACATCGTATCGGGTACCTCCCCTGAATATGAGTTAGCCTTCCCCCTCATTTTCCGGTTCTCCCCCGGCGAAGTAAATTACTTATCCTCATCAATTTTTGTCCTATTATGATATGATGGAGTCAAATCGAACAAAGGAGCAGCAGCTCATGGATTTGAAAAAATGGCGTAACGAACTGGTGCCTGCACTGAACAAAATCTGTGGTGAAATCGCGGTTGGCGATGCGGTGGTGGACTGGGTCGATATCGTGATAGAACAAACCGGGGGTTCAGGCAAATGCCCTCCCCACGCCCACACTTGGTATGAATTCAACTATGTCTTGTCCGGCCGTATGCAAACACGATTTATCGACCAGGACGTGATGGTGTATGCGGACGAATTTTTTTTGATCCCTCCGGGGATGACCCATGCGCACGACTACTCTCGGGAAGATCCCCATGAGGGCATTTGTTTGCGGTGGCGGTTTCGGCCAATTCCAGGCGCGGCAGAGGAAGAGACTGCGACAGAAGCAGCGGACGATTTAGCGGAAAATAGCGCAGCAAAGCCGGCGAACGACAGCTTTCTCCTGCGGCTGAATCGGTTGAAGGATTGGCCTCCGGGGGCCTACCGGGACGATTACGGCATTCGGTCGCTGCTCATTCAGCTGTTTACCGAGGCTGAACATGGGCGGTCGCCTTTTTATCTCAGGCTGCTGCTCGTACAACTGCTGGAGGTCTTGTCCGGCGTGACCGCCGCACATGAGACCGGCGCATCAGCTTCGGAGCCTGCGCAAGCCCGGGACGCCTTGCTTCGTAAGGTGGAGGTGTACCTGGAGGATTTTCGCGGGGAGCGTCTGAATGTGGAAGCACTAGCCGCATCGCTGCATATGAGCTACGGCCATCTGTCCCGCGTATATAAGCAAAAAACCGGCCGAACCCTGATCGAGGAGATGAACCGGATCCGGCTGGCCAAAGCCTGCGAGCTGTTGCAGCAGCCTTCCCTGCTGATCAAAGAAGTCGCCGAACAAGCCGGTTTCCCTGACATTTATTATTTCAGCAAGGCGTTTAAGAAGAAATACGGCGTCAGCCCGCTCACCTATCGCAAGCAGCATTTCAACCGGTCGGGCTAACTCCAGCGTGTTAAGCGTGTTAAAAAATGCGCCAAGGAAGCTACGGATAACATGACCATGATGAAGTAACTGATGCTGAAAACGTGTGCGTGTGCTATCGTCCGCCGTGTTGGTCCGAAAGATGTATAGTGTGAGTTCCATAGACCGCGGTATGAAGTTTGTTGTCTGGCGTTAGTTTTGTGAGGCGGTGAGAAATAGTTGATGATAATCTGGACCTGGGGCGCGTGCGAGGTACCATTCCTGTTGTTGAGTAACTTTTCTTAGGTCGCGGTAGAAGTAACCGGGGATGGTGGGGAAGTAACTTCTCTTGGATGAGGATAGTGTGACTTATGGGTGTCGATTGTAGTTAAGGGGTACGGATATGGGGGCAGCAGGAGAAACTAATCAAACCGTTACCGTAGTTCGCTTGCCGTGTATCGTAGTTAGCATGCATGGAGATCGGTTGCAATGTATTCGATTTTTCGCATACATTTTGCCGCGATCGCCCAAAAATCCGAAATGTATTCGAAATTTCATACAGAATCGCGCCTTCCACCCTCCTGATGCCCCAATAAACACGAAATTTCATATATATTTCGGCTGAAACCAGCAGAACGAGCGAATTGTATTCGATTTTTCGAGTAGATTGCTCACCAGCTGACGCAAAAAAAGCAAAAAAAGACCGCTTCCGAAGAAGCGGTCCTTGCTCACTTGGGAGCAAGAAGTTATTGGATAGGAGTGGAGAGAAACCATACTGTACTTTTATTATATGTATACGTTTTCATTCTGTCAACATCTTTTTTTAGCGCTTACATTACGATCACGACGGGCTGCTAACGGAACGTATGGACCTTATTTGTCCATTTCCCGGCGATTTCCCGTTGTAACGGACCCCAGAGACCTTATTCGCCAGTCACGCCTGCGAATTCGCAGCGATTAAGCCAAATAAGGTCTCCTCGTTCCGTTAGAATTGGAAAAGGCCCACATCCACGCAAATAACGTCCCTAGGTTCCGTTAAATCCCCGTCAGCGGCCAAAGCAACAAAAGGCCCGGCTGAATTTAAAATTCAACACCGAGCCAAGCCTTTCCCCTAACAAAAGCCAACTACACGTACACAACATACCCCAGCGATTGGAGGTGAGCTTTCGCCCGCTCCATCTCCCCTTCCTGGCGGAAAGAGAGGCGCAGTACGCCCGGAACGTCCTCGCGGCTTTCGATAATCTGCATGTTGCTCAAGTTAATATGGCGCAGACCAAGTTCGGTTGCGATTTGCCCGATAATCCCCGGTGTGTCGGGTACGTCGATATAAATATCGAACAACGAGGTGATCGCCCCTTTGCGCCGCTCCGGCAGCTCGCTGCGGAACTGGTTGGCCTTTTGGAATTCGGCCTCGATCCCTTCCCCGTTCTGTGCCTCCAATAAAGTGATAAAGCCTTCGATCTCGCGGTTCCAGTCCTTCAACAAATGAAGCAGCACGTCCCGGTTACTAAGCAGGATATCCCGCCAAATCACCGGGTCGCTTGAAGCGATCCGCGTGATGTCGCGGAAACCACCTGCCGCCAGCATCCGGTATAACCCGTTGCCATCGTTGTAATTACGCACCTGATTCACCAAGGCAACCGCGATAATATGCGGAAGATGGCTGATCGCCCCAACGATTTCATCATGCAGAACTGGGTCCACACGCACAATTTGCGCTTTGGTGTACGCCAGCAGCTGCTCCAGGCGTTGATAGGCCTCCTCCGGCACATCAGGAGACGGCGTCAGCACATAGTAAGCGTTCTCGAACAAGAGCGTCGAAGCCGCCTCGACGCCGGAACGCTCCGAGCCGGCCATCGGATGGCCGCCGATGAAATGCACGCCCGGACGGGCGATTTTGGCCGCACAAGCGGCGACCGACGCCTTGGTGCTGCCAACGTCGGTTACAATGCAGCCCGGCTTCAGCGGCAGCTCGGTCAGCTTCCGCAGGTAATCTTCCAGCAACCCGACCGGCACGCACAAAAAAATAAAGTCGGCATCCGCCGCCGCCTCTTCCATGGACAGAGTCGCGGCGTCAACGACACCGCGCTCCTCAATGCGTTTCAAGGATTCCGGGCGATGGGCGTGGCCAACGACCGTAATTCCCGGCTTGCCTTTGAAGCACAACGCCAGCGATCCGCCGATCAAGCCCACGCCAAAAATGGCAATTTTCGTTGTCATCGTATCTCACTCATTTTCTGCGAATAAATTGGGGATTAGACCCGAGTTGCCGATTTGCCAAGCACCTGCTCCAAGGCAGATATAAATTTAGCGTTCTGTTCCGCCGATCCGACGGTCACCCGCACGGAAGTTGGATATTTATGGAATCCTCCGCGCACGATAATCCCCAGCTGCAATAACGACTGAAACATTTCACCCGCCGGACGCTGAACATCCACCATGATAAAATTGCCATGCGCCGGGAAATACTTCAGGCCCAGCCGGTCGAATTCCTTATACAAATAGGCGATTCCCTCGCGGTTTTTAGCCCGGCAGTCAGCCACAAATTCCTGATCGGCCAAAGCCGCTTTTGCCGCCGCTTGCCCGATCCGCGAAGTATTAAACGGCTCACGAACCTGATTGATCAGTTTAATGACCGCCGGTTGCCCCACGCCATAACCGATCCGCAGCGCAGCGAGACCGTAAATTTTAGAGAAAGTACGAAGCACAACTAGATTTGGGTACTGGTTCAGCAAAGCGATGCCGTTCGTGTAATCCGAATCGGTCACATATTCGGCATAAGCTTCATCCAAAACGACCAGCACGTGCCCCGGAACCCGGTCCAGAAAAGCAATCAACTCCGCATGAGGCACGATCGTTCCGGTTGGATTGTTCGGATTGCAAATCCAAACCACTTTCGTTTTGTCTCCGATGCGTTCAAGCATTCCCTCCAAATCGTGGGTACCTTCCTTCAGCGGCACCTCGATGCTGACTGCACCTTCGATGTCGGCGTTGCTCTTATACACGCTAAACGTCTGGTCTGCCATCACCGTCTCGTCCCCCGGCAGGAAGAAAGCGCGGGCAATCAGAGCGATGATCTCATCCGAACCGCAGCCGAAAATAATGTGCTCCTTCCCAACGCCAAGCTGGCTGGCCAACGCCTCGGTCAATTCTGCGGCACTGCCGTCAGGATACAAGCTTAAGTTCGCCAGCTCCTGTTCAATGGCGGCGCGGACGCGCGGCGAGCAACCAAACGGATTTTCGTTGGAAGCCAGCTTAATGACATCCTCGAGCCCAAGCTCTTTCTTCACTTCTTCAATCGGTTTTCCCGGCTGATATACCGGCAAATTGACGATCTGGGGTTTCGGCAACATGTATAGGTTCCTCCTCAAATGACTTTGTGATGGTTTAGCCAAAAAAACTATAATCTCAATTTTGCCACAAAGTCGCGAATTTGCAACAACCCTTGGTCCCGAGTCGAAGCCTGGGACAAGAGCGGCAAGTTTTCCTCGATTTTACGCACGATGGCGCTGCCCACGACCGCTCCGTCACAGATCGCAGCAAACCGCTCGACCTGTTCCCGGCTAGATATTCCGAAGCCGACGGCAACGGGCAAATCCGTTTGCGCTTTAACCGAGGCGATAAATTCGTCGACGCTGGCATGGAACGAAGTCCGTTCTCCGGTTACGCCCAGCGAAGAGACGCAATATACGAATCCGCGGGCACGCTCCAAGATCCGTGCAATCCGGCCGCTGGAGGTAGGCGCGACGAGCGGGATCAGCCTTACGCCGGCGGCATCCGCCAACTTCAGGACCTCCTCCGCTTCTTCATACGGCAAATCCGGAATGATTAAGCCGCTGATCCCCGCCTTCTGCAGCTCAGCCAACAAGCGCTCTGTCCCCATTTGCAACACGGGATTGTAATAAGTAAACAAGACAAATGGCATACGGATGCCGCGTTCCCGGGCTTTGGATGCCGTCTCGATACAGGAAGCCACCGTGATTCCGTGGACAAGGGCACGTTCCGACGCCCGCTGAATCACCGGGCCATCCGCCAAGGGATCGGAATAAGGTACACCCAGCTCCACCACATCGGCACCGGCTTCCTCCAGAACGGCCAAAATGTCGAGCGTCGTCTCCGGGTCTGGGTCACCGACGGTCACGAACGGAATCAGCGCGGTTTGTCCCGCTGCTTTCAGCTTCGCAAACGTGTCGTCCAGCAATTGACCTGTTGGTTGACTCATATCGTCTCCCCGCCTTTCGTATACGCCATAATCGACTCCACGTCCTTATCCCCGCGGCCGGACAAGCAAATGACGATGATTTCGTCCCGGCTCATTGCCGGAGCCATTTTCACAACTTGGGCCACCGCATGCGCCGACTCCAGCGCCGGAATGATCCCTTCGGTCCGGCTTAGCAGCTGAAGGGCATCCAGAGCCTCACGGTCCGTGATTGGATAATACTTCGCACGTTCGATATCCTTCAGATACGAATGCTCTGGGCCAATGCCCGGATAATCGAGACCGGCCGAGATCGAGTGGGCTGGCAGAACTTGGCCATAAGCGTCCTGAAGCAGATAACTCATCGAGCCCTGGAAGACGCCTTTGGTGCCTTTGGTCATCGTGGCAGCATGGAACTCGGTGTCAATGCCTTTGCCTGCGGCTTCTACACCGACCAGACGAACCTCCTGATCCTCGATAAACGGATAAAACATCCCGATCGCATTGCTGCCGCCGCCGACCGCAGCGACAAGCATATCCGGCAACCGGCCTTCCGCCACTAAAATCTGCTTCCGCGTTTCATCGCCGATAATCCGCTGAAAGTTCCGCACCATCATCGGGTAAGGATGCGGCCCGGTGGCCGATCCGAGAATATAGAAAGTATCATGCACATTGCTCACCCAATAGCGCAGCGCTTCGTTGCAAGCATCCTTTAACGTGCGTGTACCGGACATAACCGGAACAACTTCAGCACCCAGCAGCTTCATCCGAAACACGTTAAGCTGCTGCCGCTTCGTGTCCTCTTCACCCATGAATACCTTGCATTCAAGACCTAGCAAGGCCGCTACCGTAGCCGTAGCCACGCCGTGTTGGCCTGCGCCGGTTTCGGCGATCACTTTCTGCTTGCCCATCCGCTTCGCCAGAATCCCCTGCCCGATCGCGTTGTTGATTTTATGGGCGCCAGTATGGTTTAAATCCTCGCGCTTCAGATAAATTTTCGCCCCGCCCAGGTGCTCCGTCAGGCGTTCCGCGTAATAAAGCGGCGTCTCCCGTCCGGAATACTGCTTCAGCAGATAAGCGATCTCCGCTTGAAACTCGGGATCATCTTTAAATTTCAAATAGGACTCTTCCAGTTCGATCAAAGCGTTCATCAGCGTCTCCGGCACGTAGCGGCCGCCAAAAGGACCAAACCGTCCATGCTCATCCGGTACCTGCTTCATCATCCCTTCACCCTCTCTACGAATGCAGTTATTTTCGCGATATCCTTCACGCCGTCGGTTTCCACGCCGCTTGAGACGTCTACGCCATCCGGCTGCAGCGTCTCAATTAACGTCTTAACGTTGCCGGGATGCAAGCCGCCGGCCGCAAAGAACGGGATTCCTCGCTCCTTGGCCCATTGACGAAAAGGCTCTGCAGCAGCCCAATCAAATGCAACGCCAGAGCCCCCGCCGTACTTCGGATCGTACGTGTCGAGCAACAGCCCGTCCAGCACGCCGTCATACTCCGCCAAGGTCGCGCCGGCATGGACCGATCCGTCCGTTTTGACCGAGAATGCCTTGAAAAGCTTGACGCCATAAGCGTCCTTCACCTTCCGGCAAAAATCCGGGCTTTCCGTCCCGTGGAGCTGCAGGATGTCCAGCGGCGCCTGCCGCAAAACCTCGTCCAGCTCCTCCAAGGTCGGATTGACGAACACCCCAACGCTCTGCGGAACTGCCCCTGTGCTCCACGTTTGAAGCACAGGAAGCAGCTCCGCTGCACGGCTTCCGCTGATTTGGCGCTTGCTTCGGGCAAACACGAATCCAACATAATCTACGGGTAAGTTCACCATAGATTTTAGCACTTCAACGCTTTGAAGTCCACAAATTTTTACGGCCACTTCACCCATTTGACGTCGTCCCTTCGGCATCCAATTCGCGGGAATCCGTTTGAAGTAACGGTCCCATTAAGTCAACCACGGCGTCCCCCACATTTTCTCGCCGCATAAACGTTTCTCCGATCAGCACGCCTTGTGCGCCGGTCTGTTGAAGGTATTTTACATCCTGCCGGGTTTGAATCCCGCTCTCGCTGATCAGCGTCGTACTGGTTGGCACCAGCTCCGCCAACGCGGCCGTCGTCTCCAGGGACACTTCAAACGTCCGCAGGTTCCGGTTGTTGATGCCGATCAGCTTCGCCGCTGGAAGCATCAGGACCCGCTCCAGCTCCTCGCGATCATGCACTTCGATAAGCGCATCCAGTCCCAGCGCCGTGGCGATCGACAGGTAGTCGCGAAGCTGTGCATCGCTCAGGATTGCGGCGATCAGCAGTACAGCGTCAGCGCCAAGCAGCCGGGCTTCGTAAATCTGCCGCTCGTCAATCACAAAATCCTTGCGCAGCAGCGGCACATTTACGGCCTCGCGAATTGCGCTCAAATAGGCGCCGCTGCCCTGAAAATACGTTTCATCCGTCAGCACGGAGATGCAATCGGTTCCCGCCGCTTCATAAGCCGCTGCCAGCTGCACCGGATGGAAATCCGGGCGAATCAGCCCTTTGGAGGGGGACGCCTTTTTCACCTCGGCGATTAACCCCATATCCCGCTTCCGGCCGGTTGTAAGTGCCGCGTGGAACCCCCGCGTGGGCTCCATCGCCGCAATGCGGCGCTCCGCATCCGCAAGGGAGAAGCTTTCTGCCAAACGTGCGACTTCTGTTTTTTTCGTCTCTACAATTCGATCAAGATACATAACTTAATTCCCCCGTTGTCTGAATCAGCTGTTGCAGCTTGGCATAAGCCTTCCCGGAATCGATCGCATCCGCAGCGATCGTAACTCCGTCCCGGATCGTGTCCGCCAAACCAGCCACATATACGCAAGCGCCTGCGTTGGCCAGTACGACGTCACGGTGAGCGCCGCGCTCCCCTTGCAGCACGCGCCGGACGATCTCCGCATTCGTCTCGGGATCGCCGCCGATCATCGCTTCCAGCGGGTACGTGCGAAGTCCCAGATCTTCCGGCAGCAGTTCGTAGGTTGTGATCTCCCCGTTTTTCAACTCGGATACCCGTGTCGGCGACGAAATGCTGATTTCATCCAGACCTTCCTGGCTGCTGACAACCAGCGCCCGTTTGGATCCGAGCTCGCGCAGCACTTCAGCGATCGTCGACGTTTTGCTGCCGTCATAAATGCCCAGCACCTGGCGATCCGCTCCTGCCGGATTCGTTAATGGCCCCAGCATGTTGAAGACCGTTCGAATCCCCAACTCTTTGCGAGGGCCTGCCGCGTGCTTCATCGATGGATGATACAGCTGTGAAAACATAAAGCAGATGCCGATATCATCCAGACAGCGTTTCGCTTGGCTGGCGTCCAATTGGATATTCACGCCCAACGCTTCGAGAACATCGGCGCTTCCCGAACGGCCGGATGCCGACCGGTTGCCGTGTTTAGCTACCCGCACCGACACCGAGGCTGCCACGATCGCCGCCGTCGTGGATACGTTGATTTTGTGTATGCCGGATCCGCCTGTTCCGCACGTATCCAGCAGCTTTTGCGTTTCCGTATGAATTCGGCTGGAGGCGCCGCGCATCGCCTCGGCGAAGCCGGTGATCTCCTCGACAGTCTCTCCCTTGATTCGCAGCGCGGTCAACAGGCTGCCGATTTGAGCTGGCGTTGATTCGCCGTTCATGATCGCCTGCATCACACCACGCGCTTCTTCCCGCGACAAATGCCGTCCTTCAATCAAGCGGCTAATGCCCGCCTGAACGGTTTGCTGTCCTGTCATCTCGATTCGCTCCTCTCTTTAGTTCCCCGGGGTATATTCGTAAAGGTAATCCTGATTAATCACACCGTCATTTCGGGTGGCTGGCGGAAACATCTGCTCCGCTGTAAGGATCGCCGTCAGCAAAGCCTTCGCCTTGTTCACCGACTCCTGATATTCGTTCTCCGGTATGGAATCCCATACGATGCCTCCGCCGGCCTGCACGTATGCTTTCCCTTGCTTGAACACGATCGTGCGGATCGTAATACAAGAATCCATGTTCCCTGAGAATCCAAGGTACCCAATGGCCCCGGCATAAGTGCCGCGTGCCTCGCGCTCCAGCTCCGCAATAATCTCCATCGCCCGCAGCTTTGGCGCCCCGGAGACGGTCCCGGCTGGCAAACAAGACAGGAATGCATCGAAGAAGTCCTTATCCTCCCGCAGCTTGCCAGACACCTTGGATACCATGTGCATAACGTGGGAATACCGTTCGATCTCCATATACGAGTCGCAGGTTACGCTGCCAAACTCGGATACCCGGCCTAAATCGTTGCGTCCAAGGTCGACCAGCATCAGATGTTCCGCCCGTTCTTTTTCATCCTGCAGCAGCTCCGCTTCCAACGCTAAATCGGCTTCTTCCGTCGCTCCCCGCGGTCTCGTGCCGGCGATCGGACGCGTTTCCACTCGGCCGTTCTCTACCTTGACCAAAGCCTCCGGCGACGTCCCAACGATAATCTCCTCGTCCAGCTTGAGGTAATACATGTACGGCGACGGATTTAACGTCCGCAGGACGCGGTAGACGTGAAGCGGATCAACTTCTGTTTCGATATGGAACCGCTGTGACAGCACCACTTGAAAAATATCGCCTTCGCGGATATATTCCTTCGCTTTTTCAACGTTCGCGATGAACTGCTCCTTCGTCAGGTTGGATTTGACGTTCCCAAGATCCGTCACGACCGGCATCGGCCGGCGGTTAAAGCTTTCGCCCGGCCCCTCCTGCTGCAGCAGATCGGCCGCCAAATCCAGCTTCAGCTCCGCTTCCGCATAAGCCCGGCGAATATCTTCGTCGCGATCGTCTGGCTTCACGTGTACGTTGGCCACCAGCAGGATCCGCTGCTTCACGTGGTCGAACACGATCACTTGATCGCAGAACATAAACTGCATATCATTCAGGTTCAGGTCATCGACCTGATGCGCCGGCAGCTTCTCATAGTACTGCAGCAGATCATATCCAAAGAAACCAATCGCTCCACCCGTAAACGGCGGCATTTCCGGAAGCTTCGGACTGCGATAGCCCCGCAGGATCGCCTTCAACTCATCGACGGGACGGGACGAGCGCAAATGCTCTGTACCGCCTTCCCGTTGAATCGTGATCTCGCCCTTCTTCGCGGAAATCGTCAAGAACGGGGCGGTGCCGATGAAAGAATACCGCGCCCACTGACTGCCACCTTCCACGCTCTCCAGCAAAAATGCCTGCTCCCGCTGAGCAATACGACGGAAGATCCGGATTGGGGTTTCCATGTCGGCGAGCAACGTTCGGGCAATCGGGATCAGATTATATTCGTTTGCTAAAGCAATGACCTGTTCTACATTCGGGGTTGCCATGTCTCTCACTTCCTTTTCGAATTGGTTTCAGAGCCAAATAAAAAAACCTCTACCGAAGTAGAGGTTGTAGGATTTGCGGTTTATGGGAAAGCGCAGCTCCTAAAGACGCGTCTTGCCGTCATTCTCCCACAATCAAGAAAACGACGAAGTACGCACAAGGAACAGGCTATTCACTCAGCTAAACTCAGCTCATCTCAACTGATCTCTACTCAGCTCTAAAAAATGTGTTTACTCTAAACTCTTCTAACTTAGAACTTACTCTCAACTAACTTACTCAACTAACTTGCACTCATCTAAAATCTAAATTAACTATACCCTAACCGCGGCCCGTTTGGCAACCCAAACCTGCAGCTTGATTTGCCAATCCTAAAAATAGCTTCGCTCGCTTGCTGCCCTCAGGAATTGGTGGAGCTGAGGTCCGGACGGAGGCTGCGGGCTTCGTTCAAATACACGTGCTTCATATCCCGCTGCCCTTTGGTGGTGTTCACCTGAATCAGCAGCCGGATACACTTCGGCAAAGCGCCTTGAACCGGGATTTCCGTGGAGCACATCAGAGGAACCATATCCCACCCGTTTAATACGCGAATGGCACGAGCCGGAAAAGTCGCCGTCAAGTCCGGCGTAACCGTAATCCAAACGCTGCAAATATCCTCAGGCTCGATTTCGTTGCGAGCGACAATCTCTTTTAACAACTCAGCTGTCGCGTCCAGAATTTCCTGTTCGTCGTTGCGGGATACCGTCGTTGCTCCGCGAATACCTCTGTTATACATGTTGTCCCTCCTCTTTGAGTTCAGCAATCACCTGGCGGACTTCGTCCAATGTCACGTCTGAGACAATTTCCACCTTGCCGATCTCTACAGGCAAAATAAACACCATCGTCTGTTCCTTAAACTTCTTGTCGTGCATCATCGCACCAATCAAATCCTGCTCGTTCAAATGTGCCGGCATGGCCGTTGGCAAACCGAAGCCGCTCAGCAGGGACACCGTGTACTTGTAAATATGCGGATCCCGGCCCCGGTTCACTGCCAGCTTCGCCGCTGCGGCCATCCCAATCGAGATCGCTTCCCCGTGCAAAAATTCACCATACCCGCCGATCGCCTCGATGGCATGACCCAGCGTATGCCCCAGGTTGAGAATCGCACGAAGCCCATTCTCCTTCTCATCCACAGAGACAACCTGGGCTTTCACGGAGCACCCCTGGGTTAATCCGTATCCCAGCGCTTCCGGATCCAGCACCAGCAAATCCGCCGTGTGCTCGCGGCACCAGTCCGCAAATGCCGCATCCCAGATCAGGCCATGCTTGACCATTTCCGACAAGCCCGCCCGGACGTCGCGTGGCGGCAGGGTTTGCAGGCTGTCCACGTCATACAGCACCATTTCCGGCTGATGAAAAGCGCCGATCATATTTTTGGCCAGCCGATGGTTGACGGCCACCTTGCCTCCGACACTGCTGTCGTGAGCCAGGATCGTGGTAGGCATTTGCACAAACGCTACGCCTCGCATATACGTTGCCGCCACGAAGCCAGCCAAATCGCCGACGACGCCGCCGCCCAGCGCAACGACCACAGAACGGCGGTCCAAACCGCCTTCAATCGCCGTAGTCATGACATCCTCATAAACCTCCAGCGATTTGGATTTTTCACCGGCCTTCACGACTTTGCTGACCGTACGGTAGCCTTTGGCCTGCAGCGAGGCTTCGACAACCGGCAGATACTTCGGCGCAACATGGTCATCGGTAACGATTAAGACAGGGCTCTTCGCCGACAGCTTATGCTGCTCGAAGAAATCCCCGGCCTTTCCCAGCAAGCCGCCGCCGATATAAATCGGATAAGAACGTTCGCCCAAATCGACCTGCAGCGTTCGCATCAATATTCCTCCAGTTGAGCCAAATATCCCTTATAATTACGCTCGATCTCCCCGATCGAATCGCCGCCGAATTTCTCCAGGAACGCTTTGGCCACTTCCCAAGCGACCACGTTCTCGAGCACAACGCTCGCGGCTGGCACTGCACAAGCATCAGAGCGCTCCACCTGAGCAGCAAACGCCTCGCGGGTGTCGATGTCGACGCTTTGCAGCGGTTTGTATAACGTCGGGATCGGCTTCATTACGCCGCGAACGACGATTGGCATGCCGTTGGTCATCCCGCCCTCGAAGCCGCCGAGCCGGTTGGTCGCCCGGTAATAGCCGCGCTCCTCGCTGTACAAAATTTCGTCATGAACCTTGGAGCCTGGCAGCTTCCCGGCTTCAAAACCGATGCCGATTTCCACGCCCTTAAACGCGTTAATCGACATTACCGCTTGCGCGATACGGCCGTCCAGCTTGCGGTCATACTGCACATGGCTTCCCAGTCCGACCGGAACGCCTTCAACGATACATTCGACGATGCCGCCGATGGAGTCGCCTTCCTCCTTGATTTTATCGATGTAGGCTTCCATCTTCTTCTCCGTCTCAAGGTCGGCAACCCGCACCGAAGAAGCTTCGGTGACTCGAGCCAACTCGTCCAGCGGCAGGTTATGCGGCGGTGCTTCAATTTCGCCGATGCGAATGACATGCCCGGCGATCCGGATGCCAAAGCGCCCCAGGAGCTGCTTGGCCACCGCACCAACCGCCACGCGAACAGCGGTTTCGCGTGCGCTCGAACGCTCCAGCACGTTCCGCAGGTCTTTATGGTTATATTTCAAGCCTCCGTTTAAATCGGCATGCCCTGGACGGGGACGATGTACTCTGCGTTTCTCCTCGTCCGTGCCTTCGATCGGCTCGATGTTCATGATTTTCTGCCAATGCTTCCAGTCGTTGTTCTCCACAACCAGTGCCACCGGCGCTCCTGTTGTATACCCGTGCCGGACTCCCCCGACGATCTTCGCGGTATCTTTCTCGATCTGCATCCGACGGCCGCGGCCATACCCTTTCTGACGACGGGCCAACTCAAAATTCAACGCTACAAAATCCAGCTGCAAATGGCTGGGCAAGCCTTCAATAATCGCAGTCAACTGGGGTCCATGCGTCTCCCCGGCTGTTAAGTATCGCAAACTCATGATGCTGCGTTCCCCCTTTAAACTGTTAAACTGTAAAGAACTAAAACCCGATGATATCTTTGCTCATTATAATATTGTTTGATGCATTCTGTCACGTGGTGAATTCACTTATCCTGTTCATACCCTCTCGGATTTCTCTTACCATACGCGGTCCGAGGCCAAGCCCTGCCCGGATTTTCGCGCCTCACGCTTCGAGGTTCACCAAAATCCGGGGGCCTTGATCCATCTTAAGAATCTGCGGAAACCGGATGAACTGCATATGCTTGCTCCGGGTTAGTCCGTCGGGTGGCTAAAAGCTTGCGAATGCGATGCTGACCCACTTCCCGAACAGCGAAAACATAACCCCCGTATTCGAATTCCGGTCGTTCATTCACCGTTGGTATCCGCTTCAACTGTCCGATCATAAACCCGCTTAGCGTATCATAGTGGTCGATCGGAAGCTTAATATCCAAGATTTTCTGGGCGTCGTCAAGGGACATCGTACCGCTGAACAGATAACTGCCTTCGCCAACCTGCTCGTATTCCCGTTCCTCCTCGTCGTGTTCGTCATAGATGTTGCCGACGATTTCCTCCAGCAAATCCTCCATCGTTACGATGCCGGCGGTTCCCCCGTATTCATCAACGACAATCGCCATATGAATGCGGTTTTGCTGCATCTCCTCGAACAGCTCATTTGTTTTTTTGGAGATCGGAATAAAATAAGGCGGCGTCACCAGCTTCCGCAAATCCCAATTCTCCTTATCCTCCGTGCGCAAAAAGCGGATCAAATCCTTGCTGTGCAATATCCCGATCAGATTGTCAACCGTATCCTCATACACCGGGAAGCGGGTATATTGCTCCTTATCGGCAATTTCAGCCACGGTCTGCTGATCGGCATCGGCCGGGATAGCTACGACGTCAATCCGGTGCGTCATGATATCGGACACCGTCAAATTGTCAAAATCAAAGATGTTGTTAATCATCAGGCGCTCGCTAGGCTGGATCGTCCCCATTTCCTCTCCGGTATCCAACATCATGCGGATCTCCTCCTCGGAGACTTCCTCCTCCTTAGCGTTCGGATCGATGCCAAACAGCCGCACCAACATGTTGGTGGACGTGGTCAGCAGCTTCACGAACGGCGAGGTCGCCTTCGACAAGATGGACAACGTCGTAGCCGCAAACATCGCCATCGCTTCGGCCTTGTTCATGGCTACCCGTTTCGGCACCAGCTCCCCCAGCACCAACTGGAAGTATGAGAGCAACAAAGTGATGATGATCAGCGATATCGTGCTAAGCACGTTTTCGGGAATCGGCAGCCCCATGCGGATTAAATAAGCCGCCAGGTCGTCGGCAAAGCTTTCCCCGGCGAAGGCACTGGCAAAAAAGCCCGCAAGCGTGATGCCAATTTGAATCGTCGCCAGAAACTTGCTGGGCTCGCCAAGCAAACCTACGATAACCTTCGCTTTCCGGTGGCCCTGCCCCGCCATCGCTTTAATTTTATTATCGTTCAAGGAGATCAAGGCGATTTCCGATGCAGCAAAAAAGGCATTAATCAAAATTAATATGAAGACAACTAAAAGTCCCAACAACTCATTTCCACCTCCAAAAGTTTCCCCCGGCGTCGTTTGAAGCTGTCATTCCGGCGGGTAAACAAACGCAAAAAGGCATAACCCGCCGTCACCAAATTGACGCAGGCTATGCCTGAAATTCCTCAATGAATAGATTATTGAAAAATTGTACCGTGTCGCTACTCTCCGGGTCGTCCGAATCGTTCATGGATGAAATCTCTCCTGACCTGAATTTATAACTATTATAGGAAGCTCCCCTGACGGCTGTCAAGAACGCTTCAACCAAGAACGCAAAAAGCGCCGTTCCCCGCCCTGCTTGGCGATGTCGGCGCTATTTAACTGGTATGGGCGCTTGCAGCTTATCTGAGGCCTGAAGCTGGTTGATTTTCCAAAGCGGCGGAACGCCGGGGATCCACCGGAAAATCCTCAAGCATCACCTTGAGGTGCGAACCTTCGATGCCAAGCACCTGCGCGCATTCCTGCGGCGTCAAGAATCCCCGCCGATAAGCTTCGATCACTTTTCGCTTGTCCATGATCTGACCTCCATTGACTATATGGTCCAAGTATAGGAAAGATCAAACCATTCTATACTATCGTTTTGGCTTCTTATCGCGAAGTAACTCATGTGAAGCGAATACGGCATCGAATCTTGAATTCAGATGCTCGCTCCGTTGCTCACGTAGGTTTCCCTGCGCTCCGCTACTCACTCACCTCTTCATCCAACCTTCTCGGCGCTAAGAACCCAAAATTTTTAATCATGAAGTAGCTCGTGTGAAGCGAATTCGACTTCGAATCTTGAATTCAGTTGCTCGCTCCGTTGTTCCCTTCCCCCTTCTTACGATAAAAGAACGTTTCCGCCGCTTCCAAATCGTATTGGCCAGGGGAGAAAATTTGCTCCGTGCTGCCGACGAACAGGATGCCGCCGGGACGCAGCGCACGCGCAAACTTATGATAAAGCCCTTGTTTTGCTTCTTCGGTAAAATAAATCATCACGTTGCGGCAAACGATCAGGTCAAAGCCCTCTTCAAACGGATCGAGCAGCAGGTTTTGCTTCTTGAACGTGACGGCCTTCTTCAGCTTCGGATCAAAGCGGAACATCGGGCCTTCCGGCGTAAAATAACGCTCGGCGACCGCCTTCGGCACATCCTTCAGCGAACGCTCCAGATATAATCCTTCCTGGGCTTTCCCGAGCGCTCCTTCATCAATGTCCGTTGCCAGCAAATAGGTGTTCGCTAGAAGCCCCAGATCTGCGAGAATCATGGCCAACGTGTATGGCTCCTCTCCCGTCGAACAGGCCGCGCTCCACACCTTCAGCCGGGGCCGCCCGGCGGCCAGCCCCGGCAGCACCGAGTCCCTCAGCACTTCCCAGCGATTGGGGTTGCGCCAAAATTCAGATACGTTAATCGTCATCTTGTCCAAAAATTCATAAAATAACTGCTTGTTGCTCAGCATCGCCGTATAAAAATCCGCAAACTTCGAATAGCCGTTCTTATTGCGCAGCGTCGTCAAACGCCGCTTCATTTGTGCTTCCTTGTATTGGGCCAAATCGATACCCGTGCTTTTTTTAATGTTCTGGATAAAGCCGAGATAATCCGGATCCGGTGCCGTCTCTGTGTTGTCTACCCGAGGGATGTCGGGAAAAATCCGGTTCAAATCCATGGGCTCACGCTTCTCGTATACTGTAGTAGCTCATGAGGCTCAAAGAAGTTGGCGATTTCTCGCTCCGCACTCTCTACTCCGTCGGAACCATGAATCAGATTAAACGGCGTATGGGCGGCAAAATCCCCCCGAATCGTGCCGGGAAGCGCCTCGGTGACTTTCGTCTTGCCGATGACCATGCGGGACAAGTTAATGATGTCATCCCCTTCCCATACCATGGCAAATACCGGCCCAGAAGTAATGAAGCCCACCAGTTCGTCAAAGAAAGGCTTGCCCTCATGCTCCGCATAATGTCTCTTCGCCTGCTCTTCTGTCACTTGAACCAGCTTGCCTGCGACGAGTTGAAATCCCTTATCCTCGAACCGGCTGATAATTCTGCCGATCAGCCCGCGCTGTACGCCGTCCGGCTTAACCATTAAAAACGTTCTTTCCATGGTTCCCCTCCCGAATTTAACAGCATCATTTGCGATTCAAACCTCATTCCCACCTTCCTCCAGGAAGGCGGTTTCACCTGCATTTTACCAGAAACTTGCGAAACAGGTAAAGCGATAAGATTAATAGGAGCGTTTGTTAACAAATTCTGCAATGTCCTGTAAATGGGAGCGCGCCGCTGTATCCGGCAGCTGCTGCAACGCCGCCAGCGCTTTTGCAATATAGCGGTCGGCCAACGCCTCCGCTTTGCCAATGCCCGGGCTTGTCCGAATCATTTCGATCGCACGGGACACATCCCCGCTGCCGTCTCCGGCCTGGATGCCGCGAATTTCCCGAAGCAGCGGCTCTCTTAAATCAGGCTCCTGCAGAGCGTAAAGCACAGGAAGCGTGATGTTGCCCTGGCGCATATCGCTGCCCGGCGGTTTACCGATCGTCTTCTCAGTACCAAATAAATCAAGCAGATCGTCGCGAATCTGGAAGGCCATGCCCACGTTGTACCCGTACCGGTACAGCAGCGCACTCACTTTGGCCGGAGCATCTGCCGCCATGGCTCCCAGCTGACAGCTGATGGCGATGAGCAAAGCGGTTTTCCGCCGGATGCGCAGCAAATAGTTGCGTACGCTTTGCTCCGTGTTGAAAAAATCGCGGATCTGCTCCATTTCCCCGATCGACATCTGCACCATCGCTTTGGCCAGTATGCGGTGTATGTATGGATTTGCGAGCTCGGATACCTGCATCAGGGCCTTGGCGTAGATGTAGTCGCCGGTATACATGGCGATCCGATTATCCCACTTCGACTTTACCGTCGCTTTGCCCCGCCGCGTGTCGGCATCGTCGATCACGTCATCGTGAACGAGTGACGCCGAATGGATGAGCTCCAGCGGCACAGCGATATACTGCAGCTTCTGCAGATCGTAGTTCCCAAACTTCCCGCCAAGCAATACGAAGACCGGCCGCAGCCGCTTCCCGCCTGCCTTCAACAAGTGCAGGGACGTCTCGCTGAGCAGATCGTCATCGCCGTCGATGCTGCGGTACAGCTGGCGTTCGATAAAATCCATATCTTTTTTTAACGCACCGAAAATATCCAGTAGTTTCATTCTTTCACCCGTGTCAGCAAATTGTCACTCCATATCTCCAGCTCTACTCGATGATCCAGCAGCCCCATTTCATAGGCATAGTCAAAATACAACGAAAGTCCTTGGCGGTGCGATTCATTAAAATCATAGCGGATGTTCTGAGTAAAATAATGCCGCCAATAATCCGCCGTACCGCCAATTTCGGCGCAAGCCTTGGCCACGAGCGGGGATACATCACTTAAGCTCTTACGTTTGCTTTCCACAAAGGCTTCCGTCACTTCAGCCAAATAGTCGCCGTGGGCTTCGGCAAACGACTTCTGAACGGCCCAGACCGCAAAGGTCATACCATAGCCGGTCCATGATTTCCAAACTTCCCCCAAATCGGTAACGATATAATCGTGATCCCGCCAGGATGCCTGAATCGCGTGATCGCCGATCAACAGCGCGCCGTCGCTTTCTGCCATCATCAGATCCAAATCAGGCTCACTGTCCCAATACTCAGGTTTGCCACCGTACGCTTTTTCCATAATGATCTTCAGCAAATTGACCGAAGTTGCCGACGTATTCGTTAGCGCGATCTTGCCGTTCGCAATTTCCTCCGGCGGCTTCCGCGAGAACAGCAGAATCGAACCCACCGGCCCATCGGAGCTGACGGAAAGATCCGGCAGCAGCAGGAACCGCTCCGAGCCGTACCCGTAGGCAAAAGAAGACACCGGGGAAATATCCAGCATCCCGCCAAGCATCCGGCGGTTCAGCTTCGAAGGGACCTCGGTGACGAGTTGGCTCACTTGGGACAGGCGCGTCACATCAAAATAATGAAAAACGGGCCAGACGTTGCTGTATTTGATTTGGCCGATGAGGATGTCTTCATTCTCCCGATTGTTCATTCTGATCCCCCCATCTCTTGAATAACGCATGCTCGATGCCCAGATTGTCGAGCACTTTACCAACTAAAAACCGGACCAGATCATCAATGGTCTGCGGTCCGAAATAAAATGCCGGCATCGCCGGGATGATGCGCACGCCAAGTCGAGCCAGCTTCAGCATGTTCTCCAAATGGATCGCATGCAGTGGCGTTTCGCGTGGCACCAGCACAAGCGGCCGGCCTTCCTTCAGCATGACATCGGCTGCCCGAGCCATCAGATTGTCGGACGTTCCGTTTGCGATCGAAGACAGGGTTCCCATCGAACAAGGCATAACGATCATCCCGTGCGTGAGGAAAGAACCGCTGGCGATCGAAGCCCCAATATCCGCGATCGGATGGTATACCAGCTTCCCGGGAAGCTGACCGAAATGTTCCTCCAGCGTCGCCTCCCGATCGCTCGTGTTCCAACCGAGCTCCTCCTTGATCACTCGCCACCCTGCATTGGATACAACGAGATGCACGAGGAAGTTCATACCTAACAGCGTTTCAATCAGCTTCACTCCATAGATCGAACCACTGGCCCCAGTTATGCCGACAACAATCGATTTCCCTTTATCCATTAGAAATGTCGCACCACCAAATCAATCAATGTGAAGGAAAACACAACGATGCTCAGCACGCCGTTCATGGTGAAGAACGCGGTTTGCAGCCGGCTGAGATCGCTCGGAGAAACGATATGGTGCTCGTAAAACAAAATAGCATACGCAATAATCATGCCCACGACATACCACCAGCCCAAATCCGTCAACAGCAGCAAAGCGATAAAGCCCAGCGCGGTGATGATATGAAACGCTTGAGCAATCTTCAGCGATTTAGCGACACCAAACCGAACAGGAATGGAATAAAGACCTTCCTTCGTATCGAAATCAACGTCCTGGCAGGCGTAAATGATATCGAAGCCGGCAATCCAAAAGGTAATCGTTACATAAAATACCATTGCTGTCCAATCAACTTGTCCAGTTACAGCCGCCCAGCCGCCGAGAGGAGCTAAGCCGATCGTCAGACCCAGTATGACGTGGCAGAGCCAAGTAAAACGTTTCGTGTAGGAGTACAAAACCAACATGATGACGGCGATAGGCAACAGCTTTAATGCTAAGGGGTCTAGCTCGGCAGCGGCCCAGAACAACAAGGCAAAAGAGAGAATGATGAACAACACGACTTCGCCTATTTTTAAAAGTCCCGCCGGGATTGCGCGGTTTGCGGTACGAGGGTTCTTCGCATCGATGACCCGGTCAATAAGACGGTTCAGCCCCATCGCCGCACTTCGTGCGCCAAACATCGCCAACAGCACCCACCCGATCTGTGCCCAGGACGGCAGCTCATGGTTAATCATTTCAGACCCGAGCAGCGCGCCCATGAAAGCGAACGGTAAAGCGAATACCGTATGTTCAAACTTGATCATTTGCAGGAAAATTACCATTTTCTTAAACATGTTGCGTCTCCTTCGTTCCGATGTGCAAGGCGGCAATTCCGCCGGTTAAAGGATACGCTTCAACCCGGGTAAGTCCCGTCTCCCGGAAAATCTCCGCCAGCTCCGCACGGCCAGGAAACTGGACGAGGGAATCGGGAAGCCATTTGTACTGTTCATATCGTTTTGCCACCAGTTTGCCAAGCATCGGAAGCACATTTTGAAAATAAAAATAATAAAGTCCTTTGAACGGCTGCCAGGTTGGCTTGGACAATTCCAGGCAAACCACCTTTCCTCCAGGTTTTACGACGCGCCGCATTTCCCGCAGCACCTGGCGGAGATCAGGTACATTACGCAGACCAAAACCGATCGTCACGTAATCAAACCGGTTGTCTTCAAACGGCAGCTCCATCGCATTCCCTTGAACCAAGGTGATCCGCGACTCCAGCCCGCGCTCCTTTACTTTGAGGCGTCCGTATTCCAGCATCCGTTCACTAAAATCCAGGCCGATGATCTGCCCCCCGCTGGCTTCCGCCATGCTGATCGTCCAATCACAGGTACCGCAGCACAGGTCAAGCGCGGTCTCCCCGGGGGACATGTTCATTTTGGCCATCGTGAATTTCCGCCACGCTTTGTGACGCCTGAAGCTAAGCAAGTCGTTCATCATGTCGTATTTCGGAGCGATGCTCTCGAATACAGAATGCACGAACTGCTCTTTGGTCTCGGATGAAGATGTTTGGCTCATTTACTAATCCCCCTACCCTTCTTGCACGGAACGGCGTGACGGTGAAAGCACAGCGATAAACGGCTCAAGAATCGATTTGAGCTCCGTTCGCGCGGTTTCCTTCTTGCATTCATGCAGCAGCGATTGGACGTGATCCACCGATTGGTGCAGCATAGACAGCAGTTGTTCCTTGATATTGTATTTCACAAGCATCAGCGACCAGTCCCGCTCGCCGACTTTGCGGGTGGAGAGCGCAGTTTTATCCTCGGAGGATCCGGTTTCCATGATGCGCAAATAGGCGTAACCTTTACGTTCGTGCGGCAGCTCAGAAGTAGACCGGATTTCTTCCAGCATGACTTCACAGCGGCTTAACTCCGCCAGCAGCTTCTGCCATAAGCTTTGGACCGACTTGTCCAGGATCTCCGTAAAAGAAAGAAAAAGCCCCATTTTGACATGGACGCATTCCTTCAGATAGTCTTCCGCAGGCAATAACATCTGCTTCAACTTGCTGTACAGCTGGACCTTCAAGCGGTTCACCTCACAGATGGCCGAGCTCATCAACGGGACCATGCCGATCTCCCCGGCTCCAGCTAGCAGATGATAAAACACGCCGCTGAAATAGTCACCGGCCAGCACCTTGAGCTGGCGCGAACGCATGGCCCGGGTTGCTTCCCCCAGTCCGGACTCCAGATCGATGCGATCATGGGTGTCCATGCCAAGCTGCACGAGGAACGCGGCCAGCGCACAGGTCTCAGCTGACTCCAGCGACAGCCCCTCCCGCTCGGTTAAAAACGTATAAAGCAAACGAACACGGGGCACCGGAAACTCCGGAAGCGCCGTGTATGCGGTAATCATGTCGTAACTGACATATTTATTTGCCAATTCTGTTATGCGATAAGGTTTCATCCTTTGCCTCCGAGCCGCTGATCTTTCAGTAATAAAGATGTCACAATCTTGTCTATTATAGCATATGTTTTTTCACTGCGCACAGAGGC